>NZ_JBKJPP010000029.1:0-5915 GCF_046595215.1 Lapillicoccus sp.
GATCCGGAGACGCTGCGCGCCGACCCGTTCTTTCCGTCGTTCATCGCCGGCATCGAGGCGGAGCTGTCCGAGCGAGGTCTGGCGCTGATGCTGCAGATGGTGCCCGGCCATGCCCGGGAGCTCGACAGCTATCGCCGGATGGTCCGCGAGCGTCGCGTCGACGGGGTGTTCGTCACCGACCTGTTCGTCGACGACGAGCGGCCGGCGCTGCTGCGTGAGCTGGGCCTGCCGACCGTCCTCGTCGGTCCCGCCCTGACCGGCACGGGACTGCCGTGCGTCGGCGTCGACGACCGTCCCGGGATCGAGGCGGCGGTCGGGCACCTCGTCGGGCTCGGGCACACCCGCATCGCGCACGTGGGCGGGCCGCGCGGCATGGTCCACGGGCAGTCCCGTTACGAGGCCTGGCAGCACGCCCTGGCGCGGGCCGGGCTCCAACCCGACCTCTACGTCGAGTCCGACTTCTCCGCCAGGGGTGGGGCAGCAGCCACCGGCCACCTCCTGGCCCTGGAGCAGCCCCCGACGGCCATCGCCTACGCCAACGACCTGATGGCGCTCGCCGGAGTGTCCGTGGCCACTGCTCGCGGCGTCTCGGTCCCCACCGACCTGTCGATCACCGGATACGACGACACGGAGATGGCTGCCCACCTGCAGCCCACGCTGACGAGTGTCGCGTCGGAGGTCATCGCCTGGGGCCAGGCGGCTGCCCGTCGTCTTCTCGAGGAGATCGACGGGCGACCAATCAGCGAGATCAGTCTTCCCGCACCGCAACTGGTGGTGCGGGACTCGACGGCAGCGCCGCCTCGTCGGCGCCGACGTCGGGCGTAGGCCACTGCACGGGACAACCACCGCGCAGTCCGGACAAGGAGATCACCGAAGATGCGACACAGTGTGGTGTTGAGTGCATTGACCGTCCTGGCCATCGGGACCACGGCTGCCTGCACGGAGGGCGCCGGGACCAGCGGGGGCGACGCCTCCTCGGCGGCTGCCGCCCGCGGGGCGATCAAGATCTGGCTGAGCAACAACAAGGAGGAGCTGGTCTGGGGCAAGGGCATGGTCGACGCCTGGAACTCGGCCCACCCCACCGAGATGGTCAGCGCGGAGGAGATCCCCGCCGGCAAGAGCTCGGAAGAGGTCATCGGCGCCGCGATCACCGCGGGCAACGCCCCGTGCCTGATCTTCAACACGGCACCGGCCGCCGTGCCGCAGTTCCAGAAGCAGGGAGGGCTGGTCGCGCTGGACGACTTCCCGGACGGTGCGAGCTACATCGCCAGCCGCACCGGCAAGACGGCCGAGCAGTACAAGTCAACGGACGGGAAGTTCTACCAGAGCCCATGGAAGTCCAACCCCGTGATGATCTTCTACAACAAGGACGTCTTCGCCAAGGCCGGGGTCGACGCGGCCAACCCGCCGCTCAAGACCTACGCCGAGTTCCTCGACACCAGCCGCAAGGTGGTGTCCAGCAAGGCTGCCCAGGCGGCCATCTGGCCGTCGCCCACGAGCGAGTTCTTCCAGCCGTGGTTCGACTTCTACCCGCTCTTCATCGCCCAGAGCGGCGGGAAGCAGCTCGTCGAGGACAACAAGGCCACGTTCGCCTCCGACGCCGGCACGAAGGTCGCGGACTTTTGGGCGACGATCTACAAGGAGGGCCTGGCCCCGAAGGAGAAGGCGGCCGGGGACGCCTTCGGCACCGGCAAGGCGGCCATGGCGGTCGTCGGGCCCTGGGCCATCGCGGCATACAAGGACGTCAAGTGGGGTGCGGTGCCGGTCCCGACCGCCGAGGGGATGGGCGCCGACCAGATCCACACCTTCTCGGACGCGAAGAACGTCGCGATGTATTCCTCCTGCACGAACCGCGGAACTGCCTGGGACGTCATGAAGTTCGCGACGAGCAAGGAGCAGGACGGCAAGCTGCTGGACGCCACCGGCCAGATGCCGCTGCGGTCCGACCTGCCCACGACCTACGCCGACTACTTCACCAAGCACCCGGAGTACAAGCAGTTCGCCGACATGGCCTCGCGCACGGTGGAGGTGCCCAACGTCGCCAACTCGATCACCATCTGGCAGACCTTCCGCGACGCCTACTCGTCGTCGGTGATCTTCGCCAAGCAGGACTCCCCGACCGCGCTCAGGACCGCGGCCGACAAGGTCGCCCAGCTGACCACCCAGCCCTGAGGTCGGGCCATGTCCACCACCACCGTGAGGGCTCCGCGGGCGGGAGGGTCGGCGACCCGGTCCCCCCGCACCCCGGGGCGACTGCTCGGCAAGCACCCCCTGGGGATCGCCTTCTCCCTCCCGTATGCCGTGTACCTCGCCGTCGTCTTCGCCTACCCGCTCGGCCTGGCCGTGTGGATCAGCGTGCACCGCTACTTCTTTGCGGCGCCGGGCGCGAAGGTGGACCGGCCGTTCGTCGGCCTGTCGAACTACGCGACGGTGCTCGCAGACCCCCAGGTGCGCAAGGCGTTCCTCAACGTCGGCGAGTTCCTCGTCATCAACGTGCCCCTCACCGTCGTCCTGTCCCTGCTCATCGCCAGCGCCCTCAACAAGGCGGTGCGCGGCAGGGCCTTCCTGCGGGTGGCGTACTACGTCCCCTACGTCACCGCGAGCGTTGCCCTGGTGGCGGTGTGGCTGTTCCTCTTCAACGAGGGCGGCCTCGTCAACAAGCTCCTGGGACCGCTGGCTCCGGACCCGTCGTGGCTCACCAGCAGCGCCCTGGCCATGCCGATCATCGCCGTCTTCGTGACGTGGAAACAGCTCGGCTTCTTCATCCTCATCTACCTTGCCGCGCTGCAGAACGTGCCCAAGGAGATGTATGACTCCGCGGCCGTCGACGGCGCCGGATCGGTGCAGTCGTTCCGCTACGTCACCGTCCCGGCGACCCGGCCGGCCACGGCCCTCGTCGTCATCCTGTCGATCATCACCGGGGCCAACCTCTTCACCGAGCCCTACCTGCTCACCAACGGCGGCGGCCCGGACGGGGCGTCGGCATCACCGGTGCTGATCATGTATCAGCGCGGCATCGAGCAGGGCCGCCCGGACGTCGCCGCGGCGATCGGCGTGCTCCTCGTCATCGGGGTGCTCGTGCTCGCCCTCGTCAGCCGGCGCGTCACGGAGGGAAACCAGTGACCACCTCCCGCAGGGCCGGGCCGGCCCGGACGACGCTGCTCGTGATCGGGGCGATCGCCTTCCTCTTTCCGTTCTACTACATGGTGATCGGCGCCCTCCAGGCCCACCCGGACGAGGGGATCGGCGGGCTGGTGCCGACGCAGGGGCTGACCCTCAGCAACTTCACCGAGATCAACGAACGCGTGAACCTCCTCCGGACCCTCGCGAACTCGGGGATCGTCACCGGAGGGGTCCTGCTCGGCACCGTCGTCTTCGGACTGCTCGCCGGCTATGCCCTGGCCCGGCTGAGCTTCCGCGGCAAGGGCACCCTCTTCGCGGTGATGCTCCTCGTGCAGATCGTGCCCTTCCAGCTGCTCCTCATCCCGATCTACGTCATGGTCGTGCGGGTCTACGGACTGTCCGACTCCTACCTCGGGATGATCCTTCCCTTCGCCATCAACTCGACGGCCGTCTTCGTCTTCCGCCAGTTCTTCCTCCAGCTCCCCGAGGACCTCTTCAGTGCGGCCCGGCTCGACGGGGCGGGGGAGCTGCGCATCCTCTGGTCCGTCGCCCTGCCCCTGGTGCGGCCGGCCCTGCTGACCGTCGTCCTGCTGACCTTCATCGGTCCGTGGAACGAGTTCCTCTGGCCCTTCCTCGTCACCAAGCAGCACGACATGCAGCCGCTGGCCGTGGCGCTGGTGAACTACATGAGCAACATCGCCGGGCGGGCAACCAACCCGATGGGCGCCGTGCTCGCCGGGTCCGTGATCCTCGCCGCGCCGGCCGTCGCGCTCTTCGTCGCCTTCCAGCGCCACTTCACCTCGACCGACATCGGATCAGGAGTCAAGGGATGACCACCACACCGCACCGCACGACTCGCGCCGTCACCACCGTTGTGGCAGCGCTGCTCACCACCCTCGTCGTCCTCCCCTGGTCGGCCCCGGCGGCGGTGTCCGCGCCGGCGTGGGCAGAGGTTGCGGCGCAGGTGTCGCCGGCCTCCCCGACGACCACCCAGGCCGACCTGGCCCGGCTGACCAACCTCGGCCACCTCGACTCGCTGGGCGCCACCGTCACGCCGCCGCCCCAGAGCGGCCACACGACCTACGGCCTCGACGCCGACCCCACGCTGGGAGTGTTGTGGACCTACGCCGACCGCAACGCCGACGGCACGTTCCGGCGGGTGGGTGGTGGCGCCTACGACGCCGCGACGAACACCTACTCGCAGGGCGCCTTCAACGCCGACGACGTCGCCCGGGCAGCCGTCGTCTACGTGCGGCACTGGACCCAGACCGGTGACACCGCGAGCCGGGAGCACGCCCGCCAGCTGCTGCGTGGGCTCACCTACCTCCAGACCGCGACCGGTCCCAACGCGGGCAACGTCGTCCTGTGGATGCAGCCCGACGGCACCCTGCACCCGAGCCCGGTGCCGAAGGAGCTGCCCGACCCCTCGGACAGCGGAGCGTCCTACTGGCTGGCCCGCACGACCTGGGCCCTGGGTGAGGGCTACGCCGCCTTCCGCCACGAGGACCCCCAGTTCGCCACCTTCCTCGCGGGCCGGCTCGACCTCGCCGTCACCGCGCTGGAGCGTCAGGTCCTCACGAGGTACGGGCAGTACCTCGACGTCGACGGCCGGCGCACTCCGGCGTGGTTGATCGTCGACGGCGCGGACGCGAGCGCCGAAGCGGTGCTCGGCCTCACGGCATACGTCGGCGCGGGTGGCACGGCACAGGCCCGCCGGGCGCTGCGCCAGTTCGCCGACGGAATCTCCATGCTCCAGGCCGGGGATGCCCGCGCCTGGCCCTTCGGCGGCGTCCTGCCCTGGGCCCTGTCCCGCTCCGACTGGCACGCGTGGGCGTCACAGATGCCAGCAGCGCTGGCCCGCGCTTCCGTCGTGCTCGGCGACCAGCGGCTGGCCCGCGCCGCCGCCACCGACTCGGGGACCTTCGACCCGTGGATGCTCACCTCCGGGGGGCCCGACAACGGTCGGCTCCCGACGGCCGGTGACACGACCCAGATCGCCTACGGCGCCGACTCGCGGGTGCAGTCCCTCGTCGCCACCGCCGAGGCCACCGGCTCGGCTGGGCCAAGACGCCTGGCCGGGATGACCGCCGCGTGGTTCTTCGGCGCCAACACCGCCGGGGTCCCCGCCTACGACCCGGCGACCGGGGTGACCATCGACGGCATCTCGGGGACCGGTGTCGTCAACCGGAACTCGGGGGCGGAGTCGACGATCCACGGTGTGCTCACCATGCTCGCCCTCGACGCCAACCCGGACATCGCCCGGCTGGCCCGGGTGTCGTCGGTCACTTCGCGGGCAGGTCTGGTGACCGTGCAGGCCGAGGGTATGCCGCTCAGCGGCGACGCGAAGGCAGTCACCCCAGCGTCCACCTGGACCGGTGAGTCACTATACGGGGGAACGGGTTTCGTCCGCCTGGGCAACGGCGGATCGGTGACCATCGCCGTGCCGGATGGGGCACGGTCACTCGTGCTGCCGGTCGTCAACCTCGAGCCCGGCAGCCGGACCAGACTGCTCGCCACGACTGGCCGCTCCCGGCTCGGATCGCTGCGGGTCGGGGACGTCGGGCCACAGGGTGCCTCCCCGGCGCCCGGCGCCCTGCTGCCGGTGACCCTCCCCCGCACGCTGGACGCCGGGACCTCGCGTGCCGTGACGCTCACCGCGGTGGCCCCGGCCGGCCAGCCAGCCGCGATCGACGCGGTGATGGTGCTGCCACTCGTCAGCACCTACGTCCTCGGCTCCGGACGCGACGCGGCGGCACTGGTCTCCAGTGCAAGCACCTCGCCGGAGCGCGCCT
>NZ_JBKJPP010000172.1:0-3543 GCF_046595215.1 Lapillicoccus sp.
AAGATCGACGCGATCGGGTTCGTCGACGTCGGCCGGCCCGCCTGATGCTCACGGTAGTGACGGGTCACCGTGCCGTGGGCGGCCTCCGCCTCCACCGTCTGCCCGTCCGGGGTCATCAACACCGACGTCATCAACCCCAGCGAACCGAACCCCTGCGCCACCGTGTCGGACTGCACGTCGCCGTCGTAGTTCTTGCACGCCCAGAGATAGCCGCCCTCCCACTTCATCGCCGCCGCGACCATGTCATCGATGAGGCGGTGCTCATACGTCAGGCCCGCCGCCTCGAAGTCGTCCTTGAACTCGCTCTCGAAAACCTGCGCGAAGATGTCCTTGAACGCCCCGTCATACGCCTTCAGGATCGTGTTCTTCGTCGACAGGTACACCGGCACACCCCGCTGCAACCCATAGTTCAGCGACGCCCGCGCGAAGTCACGGATCGAGTCGTTGAAGTTGAACATCCCCATCGCCACACCACCATCGTCGCCGTAGGTCGCGACCTCATGCACCTCCGGCTCCCCCCCACCCGCGGGCGTGAACGTCAGGGTGAGGGTGCCGGCGCCGGGGACCTTGAAGTTCGTCGCCTTGTACTGGTCACCGTGCGCATGGCGCCCGATGATGATCGGCTTGGTCCAGCCCGGCACCAGCCGCGGGATGTTAGAGATGATGATCGGCTCACGGAAGATCACCCCACCCAGAATGTTGCGGATCGTTCCGTTCGGGCTGCGCCACATCTCCTTCAACCCGAACTCCTCCACCCGCGCCTCGTCCGGGGTGATCGTGGCGCACTTGACCCCCACCCCGAACTCCTTGACCGCGTTCGCCGCGTCGATCGTGACCTGGTCATCGGTCGCGTCACGGTGCTCGATCCCCAGGTCGAAATACTTCAGGTCGATCTCGAGATAGGGATGGATCAGACGGTCCTTGATGAACTGCCAGATGATCCGCGTCATCTCGTCCCCATCAAGCTCCACCACCGGGTTGACGACCTTGATCCTGCTCATCCCAACGCACTCCCTCACTTCGAGCGGATGAGAGAACCGAACGGACTCTCCCACGAGTCCCCCACGATACCTTGACGTCAAGATACTTGAGAGCCGCAGACAAGGGTGAGACCCACTCATCCTCCCTCGACGAGGCGACTCGGGACCGAGCTCCTCTGGACCTTCGGGCTCGTTCTCGGCAGCCCGTGGTCACGCTCGGCCCGTGCCCCGTCACCTCGTCGGGGCCACACCGGACTCAGCACCACCCTGGATCACGATGTCGGTCTGCGACGTCACTTTCTGACATCGGTGTCCAGCATTTATGACACGAGGCCGCTGATCCAGTGCCAACCCAACACCCTCTGTCTCGTCGGCGATGTTGACGTCAGCCCGAACAGTCGACCGCGACCGCCAGAGCTGAGCAGACGTCCTTCATTCGGATATCCGCCAATCTGCCAAGGCGCTGAACGAGCACAGCGACCGACACGCTTTCGACCGAGTCCAGGTTGACGGCCGAGCGCTTTGGCACGGGATCGTCACCAGGCTCTAGCACGACCTCGCTGACAAGGCCTCGGATCGTTGTCGTGCAGGGGGCGACCAAGGCACGTCGAAGCCGCGGGATGGCGACGTCGCGGGAGAGGACGACGACGGGCCGCCGGCCGATCTCGGCGAACTCGCACCACCACACCTCTCCTCGCGCGGGCAGCCCGCTCACGATGCAGCGGCGGCTCGACGAAACGACGCCAGGTCGCCCCACTCGTCCGGCTCGTCGATCGGGTGCCGGTCGTACGCTGCGTAACTCGCGTCGACCTGCGCGGAGCGGTGACGAGCGAGCAACGCTTCGAGCGCCTCATCGATCAGCGCGGCGTCGGTGATCCCCGAGCGCAGTGCCCTGGCGCTACCGAGAAGGTGGTCATTCACCGTCGTGCTCAGGCGTACGCGACTCATGCCACGAGTATGCCACTCACGGTGGGAGGTTGTCCCCGAGTCGACCTCTGACTTGTGCGGTGACACGTCCTCGACCCGGGCTGGGAGGTGACCGACCTCGTCACCCAAAGGCCTCACCCAACAGGAGATCGCTCACCGACTCGGCATCTCACCTTCGGCGGTGAGCCAACGCGTTCGCCGCTCTGGCTGGGCCAAGCAGCTCCGTGCCCAGTCCCTCGCAACAAGCCTCCTGTTGGTGGCCGACGGTAGAACGGGGAGCAACGGCATACGAGGGGAGTAGGCGTGGGTGGGACCATCTTGACACCGGCATCGCCCTTGCCCTTGGGTCATCGTTGTCATGTTCTACCCTGCGCGGCGGGAGGGCGATCGGCATGCTCGAGCGCGCAGCCGCTTCCTGACATCGTTGCCGGGTGGCCCGAGGGCGTGGCCCTCGTCGTCGGCCTCAAGGGTCTGGGCCGATATGGCGAGCTCCGGGGAGCCACCGAGGGCACCGCAGAGCGTTTCCTTTTCGCCAGTTTCATCAGCCTTCTGTTCGCCAGCACCGTGGCTGAGGCTGCCAGAACGGTGATAGAGGCCACCTGAGCAGGACAGATCGGCCGCGATCCGGCTGGTAACGTCGGGTCGTCTCGATCCACGCCGTCGTCTCGATCCACACCGCTGTCGAAGGGTCAACTCCTGTGATCACCACTCCCGTCAAGGTCGCCGTCACCGGGGCCGCCGGTCAGATCGGCTACAGCCTCCTCTTCCGGCTCGCCAGCGGTGCGCTGCTCGGCCCGGACACCCCGATCGAGCTGCGGCTGCTCGAGATCACCCCGGCCCTGAAGACGCTCGAGGGCGTCGTTATGGAGCTCGTCGACTGCGCGTTCCCCACCCTGGCCAAGGTCGAGATCGGGGACGACGCCGCCACGGTCTTCGACGGCGTCAACCACGCCCTGCTCGTCGGCGCCCGCCCGCGCGGGCCCGGCATGGAGCGCGGTGACCTGCTCGAGGCCAACGGCGGCATCTTCGCCCCGCAGGGCAAGGCCTTGGCCGAGGCCGCGGCCGACGACATCCACGTCACGGTGACCGGCAACCCGGCCAACACCAACGCCCTCATCGCCATGAGCAACGCCCGGGGCATCCCCAAGGAGCGCTTCTCGGCGCTGACCCGGCTCGACCACAACCGCGCCATCGGCCAGCTCGCCGCCAAGCTGGGGGTCCCGGTCACCGAGATCCGCAGGATGACCATCTGGGGCAACCACTCGGCCACCCAGTATCCCGACCTCTTCCACGCCGAGGTCGGTGGCCGCAACGCCGCCGAGGCCGTGGGCGACCAGGACTGGCTCGAGAACACCTTCATCCCCACCGTCGCCAAGCGCGGCGCGGCGATCATCGAGGCGCGGGGCTCTTCGTCGGCCGCCTCGGCCGCCTCGGCCACCATCGACCACGCCCGCACCTGGGTCGAGGGCACGCCCGAGGGCGACTGGGTCTCGATGTCGGTCGTCTCCGACGGCTCCTACGGCGTGCCGGAGGGTCTCATCTCCTCCTTCCCGGTCACCGTCAAGGACGGTGAGTGGAGCATCGTCCAGGGCCTCGAGATCGACGACTTCTCGCGGGGCCGGATCGACGCCTCCGT
>NZ_JBKJPP010000199.1:0-8909 GCF_046595215.1 Lapillicoccus sp.
GTGCGCCGCACGTGCACGAAGCCGTGCTCGTGGAACTGCACCCGACCGGGTCCGGGCAGGAGCTCGACGACGCCAGCAAGGAGAAGGCACAGACCGATCGCCCCGACGACCCCGAACAGCACTGTGGCAGCCCCGGTCCGGTCGGGGAGGGTCACCGCGCCCACCAGGGGCCCCGCGAGGAGGACAGCGGCGAGCGCGACAGTCCGCAGCGAGGACCCCACGCCGGGGGTGAGGTTGGCCGCGCGGCGGCCGAGCTGGGCGCCCGTGGGGGCGGGGAACGTGTCGGACGTCATGGGCTGACTCGCTTCGGGACTCGGCTCGGGACGTCCTGGACGTCACCGGTGGGCTGAACCCGAGGGTAGGTCGGGTCCATGTCAGAGGACAACGCCTTTGCCCAACTTTGGGACGAAGTCTGACCGAACGGTTGACCCGCGCCGCCCTCCGGGAGCCGGTCGGCCCGGGTGGCGAGGCCGGTGCTCGCGTCCTACCGTGGCGAGATGACCAGATCTCCCATGTCCCATCGGCTCGTCGGGCTGAGCGTCCTCGCGTTGTCCGCCCTGACGCTGTCAGTCGTCGCTGCTCCGACGGCGCTCGGTGCCTCCGGCCACGCTCCCTCGCACGCCGACGACCGCTCCCGGCCCCCGAGCTCCCGGTCCCTTCCCAAGGTGCCCGTGATGACCGGCAGTGGGGGCGCCGTGGCCTCCGTCGACCGCGACGCCAGCCAGGTCGGCATCGACGTCCTGGCGCGGGGCGGCAACGCGGCTGACGCCGCCGTCGCCACCGCGGCCGCCCTGGGGGTGACCGAGCCCTACAGCGCCGGCATCGGTGGTGGCGGCTTCCTCGTCTACTACGACGCCGAGGCCCGCAAGGTGACGACCATCGACGGCCGGGAGACCGCTCCGCGCACCTTCACGCCGACGACGTTCACGAACGCGGACGGCACGCCGATGACCTTCTCCACCGTGGTCAGCTCCGGTCTATCCGTCGGAGTCCCCGGCACGCCGGCGTTGTGGGACAACGCTGCCCGCACCTTCGGCACCATGCGGCTGTCCGACCTGCTCAAGCCCGCCGAGCGGCTCGCGGCCGACGGGTTCGTCGTCGACCAGACCTTCCGCGACCAGACGGCCCAGAACGCGGCGCGCTTCGCGATGTTCCCCGCGACCGCCGGGGTCTTCCTCCCGGGTGGTCAGCCGCCGGCCGTCGGGTCGCGGTTCCGCAACCCCGACCTGGCCAGGGCCTACGCCGAGCTGCGGGCGAAGGGGGTCGACTCGGTCTACTCCGGCCAGTTGGCCTCGGCCATCGTCGCCGAGTCCCGTGCCCCTCACACGGCGCCCGGGGTGAGCGTCCTCGGAGGGCAGCTGACCGCGGCCGACCTCACGGCATACCGGGCGCTGCTGAAGGCACCGATCCACTCGGACTACCGCGGCTACGACGTCTACGGTATGCCGGTCCCGAGCTCGGGTGGGATCGCCGTCGCCGAGATCCTCAACCTCGTCGAGGCCTACGAGGCCCGGACCGGCACACTGGTGAAGGACCTCGACAACGCGAACTACCTGCACTGGTTCTCCGAGGCGTCCGCGACCGCGTTCGCCGACCGCAACCGCTACGTCGGCGACGTCCCCGGTGTGCCGGTGAAGGAGCTGACAAGTGACCGCTTCGCGGCCGCGCGGGCCTGCCCCTTCAGCCCCGCCGCCACGCAGGCGCGGCCGATCCCGTTCGGCACGCCGGACGGCTCCTCCGTCTCGTGCGCCGTCACCGGCCAGGGTCAGCCCGAGCCCTACGAGGGCCAGTCGACGACGCACCTCGTCACCGCGGACAAGTGGGGGAACGTGGCGTCCTACACGCTGACCATCGAGCAGACGGGAGGCTCGGGCATCACGGTCCCGGGCTACGGCTTCCTGCTCAACAACGAGCTGACCGACTTCAACTTCCGGCCCCTGACGACGGGGGTCCCCGACCCCAACCTGCCCGGGCCGGGTAAGCGACCCCGGTCCTCGATGAGCCCGACGATCCTGCTCAAGGACGGCCGACCGGCGCTCGCCGTCGGCTCGCCCGGGGGCGCGACGATCATCACCTCGGTATCCCAGACGGTTCTCGGCTTCCTCGACCGCGGCCTGCCGCTCGTCGACGCCATCGCTGCCCCCCGACTCTCATCGCGCAACAGCGTCGGGGAGAGCGCAGAGCCGGCGATCAGCGGCGGTCCGGACGGGGCCGCACTGAGGGCCCTCGGCCACACGCTCGTCTCCCCGGGCACCCCGCCCGAGATCGGCGCGGTGACGGCGATCAGACCGGTCGGCCGGGGGCTCTTCGAGGCTGCCGCCGAGACGGTTCGGCGCGGCGGGGGCTCGGCAATGGTCGTTCGGCCAGGGCGATGACTGCCGCTGGGGTTGATAGATTCGGGAGAGACAGGCGAAGCGCCGTGAGAACGAGACGACCAGGTCCCGACGGGCCGGCAAAGGGACATCCATGAAGAGCACGCTCATCACCGCGGTCGCGCTGTCCGGTGCGCTCGCCCTTGCCGGCTGTGGGAGCTCCGGCTCCACGTCGGCCCCGTCGTCCTCCGGTGGGTCGGCAGCGTCCTCGTCAACGACGTCGAACGCCCCGGCGGCCACAGCCGGGGCGACCCTTCCGGCCGGGGACCTCGGGACGCGGATCAGCGACGCGATGATCGTCGCGAGGAGCGGCAAGGGCAGGATGTCGAGCGAGGGCGGCTCCGCGAAGCAGGCGCTCACCGGCACCCTCGAGTTCGTGTTCGTGGACAAGAAGACCACCGAGATGCACGGCACGATGTCCTCGGGGGGTCAGAATATCGAGATCATCACCAAGAGCAGTGTCTTCTACCTCAAGGGTGTGCCCGCCCAGATGAGCGGGGGCAAGCCCTGGGTCAAGATCGACCCCAACGGCACCGACCCCATCAGCAAGAGCATCAGTCAGCTCGGCGCCAACGCCGGCGATCCCCGGGCCATGGTCGACGCGTTCAAGGGCGGCACCGCAAAGGTGGTCGACAGCAGTGGAGGCATGACCCACTACCAGATCGCCGACGCCAAGGTCTCGGGGGCGACCACGTCCCTCATCGATGTCACCGTCGACGCCAAGGACCTGCCGTCGAACTTCACCGTGGCCGTGCAGGGGACGACCGTCAAGGTCGACTACACCGACTGGGGCTCGGCGGTCACGATCACGGAGCCGCCGGCCGACCAGGTGGGTTCAGTGTCGATGCCGACGGGCTGATCCACCTCTCGCAGGCCCGGGGCGGGCGCCGTTTTGACCGTGGCGCCGCCCGCCCGTACTCTTGCCCTCGACCACAGACCGCCGGTTGTCCGGCGCCCGCACCTGCGGACGTCAGACCGAAGGCCCCTCATGAAGAGGGCACCAGCGCAGGCCACCTGAGTTAGCCGGCACGCCGTCCCTGAGACCCGTGTCGCCCAGCCCCGTGCGCCTGCGCCGGGGCTTTCCTTATGGGTGACCTGAGGGCCGTGCGGTCCGATGCTACGAAAAGGAGGCCCGATGGCCAACGCTGAGAAGTCAGCCGCCATTGCCGAGCTCGCGGACAAGTTCCGCAACTCGGGTGCGGCCGTGCTGACGGAGTACCGCGGGCTGACCGTGAAGCAGCTGACCCAGCTGCGCAACTCGCTGCGTGAGCATGCCAGCTACGCCGTGGTGAAGAACACCCTCACCGAGCTCGCCGCGAAGGAGGCCGGAGTCACGGCCTTCGACGGGCAGCTGCAGGGACCCTCCGCGATCGCCTTCGTCACCGGTGACCCGGTCGAGGCGGCCAAGGGCCTGAGGGACTTCGCCAAGATCAACCCCCTCCTCGTGATCAAGGCGGCCGTCCTGGACGGCAAGGCCATGACTCCCGACGAGATCAGGAAGCTCGCGGACCTCGAGTCCCGCGAGGTCCTGCTCGCCAAGCTGGCAGGCGCCATGAACGCCTCGCTCAGCCAGGCGGTCTCCCTCTTCGCCGCCCCCCTGGCGCAAGGAGCCCGTGTCATCGACGCGCTCCGCGCCAAGGTCGAGGCCGAGGGCCCCGTCGCAGCACCCGAGGACGCGGCCCCGGCCGACGCCCCCCAGGACGCTGTGGACACACCGCAGGACGCACCCGCCTCGGCTCCGGCCGACGCGGACGCAGCCGCCGAGGCCCCGGCCGACGCGGAGACACCCCAGGACGTCGCCACGGGTGGCGACGCGAGCTGAGTCCGGTCACTCCGGTCCGGCTCAAGCACACACTCCACGCCACTCACGGCATGAACAGGAAGGAACGCCACCATGGCGAAGCTCAACACTGACGAGCTCCTTGACGCTTTCAAGGAAATGACCCTCATCGAGCTCTCTGAGTTCGTGAAGCAGTTCGAGGACACCTTCGGCGTCACCGCGGCTGCCCCGGTTGCCGCCGCGCCCGCCGCCGGCGCCCCCGGCGCCCCGGCCGACGCGGTCGAGGAGCAGGACGAGTTCGACGTCGTCCTCGAGGCCGCTGGCGAGAAGAAGATCCAGGTCATCAAGGAGGTGCGCGCCCTGACGAGCCTCGGCCTGAAGGAGGCGAAGGACCTCGTCGATGGCGCCCCGAAGCCCGTCCTGGAGAAGGTCGACAAGGCCGCTGCAGAGAAGGCCAAGGAGCAGCTCGAGAGCGCCGGAGCGACCGTCACCCTCAAGTGACCCTGCCCCGGACGCCCTGAGCGGCCGGGATCGCCTCACCGGAAGGACTCGACCACCCACGGTGGCCGGGTCCTTCCCGCGTGTCCGGGCCCTGTACTGGCGCTGTGACCCCTCGAATTGTCGTCGACAAGGTCCTCTCTGCCACGTCGTCAGCAACGGCGGGCTGCTGGTCATCCGCCACCTCGACGTGGTGGGAGGACGTGGCGACGGCCGCGCTGCGGGAGGCATGGGAAGAGACCGGCCTCACGGCATACCGGGTGGTGAGGTGGCGGGCCGGGCGACCGGCGACCTGACCCCTTGCCGGCCGGAGAGCCAACGCCGGCATGCCGTGCACCTCGCCCTTGACGGCGACGTGCCTGCGCGGTGGGAGAGCCGGGAGGTGGACCCGTCTGGCGGGGCCCAGTGATCCGGCTCGAGTGCTTCTGGATCCCGCTCGAGCAGGCGCCGGTTCTCGCGGGTGGTGAGGGCGTGCTGATCGGCAGCCTCGTCGCCTGACGCCTTCGACCTGCGCCGATGCGGTCTGGGCGAACTGATCTGGCGTGTGCCCTTGACGTGGAGCCCCGGAGGGTCCATTCTCGTGGCGTCTCGACGAGCCTGTCCGGGCCGGAGCCCTCAACGGGGCGACCACCGACAGCGTTTGACTCGGTTGGACTTCCATGCCCTGATGTGGGTACACTGCATCTTTGCGCTGCCCCTTGCCCAAGAACCCACCCCCAGCACCTGCGATGTGCGTTGCTCCCGGACCTGATCCGGACGGGCGCGCCTGTGGTCCCGGGATGTGGGCGCTCGAGCATGGCTGCCGGCAGCGCCGTTCTCACAACCCGGTAAGGCCCGTGGAAGGACCCTCCTTGGCTGCCTCGCGCACCGCGTCCCAGTTTGTGTCCACCGCACGGACGGCCTCAGGCCGTCTGTCATTCGCGCAGATCCGCGAACCCCTCGAGGTCCCAGACCTCCTGGCTCTGCAGACGGAGAGCTTCGACTGGCTGCTCGGCAACGAGCGCTGGCAAGCGCGCGTCGCCGCGGCCAAGGAGTCTGGTCGCACCGATGTCCCGGACCGGTCCGGTCTGGAGGAGATCTTCGAGGAGATCTCCCCCATCGAGGACTTCTCCGGCTCCATGTCCCTGTCGTTCAGGGACCACCGCTTCGAGGAGACGCGCAAGACGATCGAGTCCTGCAAGGAGCGGGACCAGACCTACGACGCACCGCTGTTCGTCACGGCGGAGTTCATGAACACCAACACCGGCGAGATCAAGAGCCAGACGGTGTTCATGGGCGACTTCCCGCTCATGACCGAGCGCGGCACGTTCATCATCAACGGCACCGAGCGCGTCGTCGTCTCGCAGCTGGTCCGCAGCCCGGGCGTCTACTTCGAGCGTCAGGCCGACAAGACGTCCGACAAGGACATCTACCAGGCCCGGGTCATCCCGAGCCGCGGCGCCTGGCTCGAGTTCGAGATCGACAAGCGCGACATGGTCGGCGTCCGCGTCGACCGCAAGCGCAAGCAGTCGGTCACCGTGCTCCTCAAGGCCCTCGGCTGGACCGAGGCGCAGATCCTCGAGGAGTTCGGCGACTACGAGTCGATGCGCCTCACCCTGGAGAAGGACCACACCCAGGGCCAGGACGACGCCCTGCTGGACATCTACCGCAAGCTGCGCCCGGGCGAACCGCCGACCAAGGAGGCCGCCCAGACCCTGCTGGACAACCTCTACTTCAACCCCAAGCGCTATGACCTGGCCAAGGTGGGTCGTTACAAGATCAACAAGAAGCTCGGGGTCGAGGCCGGCCTCGGCTCGTCCACGCTCTCGATCGACGACATCGTCGCGACGATCCGCTACATCGTCACGCTGCACGCCGGCGAGCAGACGATGCCGGGCAAGCGCGACGGCAAGGACGCCGACGTGCGCATCGAGGTCGACGACATCGACCACTTCGGCAACCGACGCCTGCGCAGCGTCGGCGAGCTCATCCAGAACCAGGTCCGCACGGGCCTGTCCCGGATGGAGCGCGTGGTGCGCGAGCGGATGACGACCCAGGACGTCGAGGCGATCACGCCGCAGACCCTGATCAACATCCGGCCCGTCGTGGCGTCGATCCGCGAGTTCTTCGGCACCAGCCAGCTCTCGCAGTTCATGGACCAGAACAACCCCCTCGCCGGGCTGACGCACAAGCGTCGCCTCTCGGCGCTCGGCCCGGGTGGTCTCTCCCGCGACCGCGCCGGCATGGAGGTCCGCGACGTCCACCACTCGCACTACGGGCGGATGTGCCCGATCGAGACCCCCGAGGGCCCGAACATCGGCCTCATCGGCTCGCTCGCGTCCTACGGCCGGATCAACGCGTTCGGCTTCGTCGAGACCCCCTACCGCAAGGTCGTCAAGGGTCGCGTCACGGACGACGTGCACTATCTCTCCGCCGACGAGGAGGACCAGCACGTCATCGCCCAGGCGAATGCCAAGCTGGACGCCGAGGGCTCGTTCGCCGAGGACCGGGTGCTCGTGCGCACCAAGGGCGGCGAGGTCGAGTACATCCCCGGCAACGACGTCGACTACATGGACGTCTCGGCCCGCCAGATGGTGTCCGCGGCCACCGCGCTCATCCCGTTCCTCGAGCACGACGACGCCAACCGCGCCCTGATGGGCTCCAACATGCAGCGCCAGGCGGTGCCGCTCGTCAAGTCGGAGGCGCCGCTCGTCGGGACCGGCATGGAGTTACGTGCCGCCATTGACTCCGGTGACGTCGTCATCGCCGCCAAGGCGGGGGTCGTCACCGAGGTCAGCGCCGACCTGGTCACCGTGGCCAACGACGACGCCACGACGCAGACCTACCGGATCGCCAAGTTCGACCGGTCCAACCAGGGCAACTGCTACAACCAGGTCGTCGTCGTCAACGAGGGTGACCGGCTCGAGACCGGCGGCGTCATCGCCGACGGTCCCGCGACCGACGGCGGCGAGATGGCCCTCGGGCGCAACCTGCTGGTGGCCTTCATGCCGTGGGAGGGCCACAACTACGAGGACGCGATCATCCTCAGCCAGCGCCTGGTGCAGGACGACGTCCTCTCCTCGATCCACATCGAGGAGCACGAGGTCGACGCCCGCGACACCAAGTTGGGTCCGGAGGAGATCACCCGGGACATCCCGAACGTCTCCGAGGACGTCCTGGCCGACCTCGACGAGCGCGGCATCATCCGGATCGGCGCCGAGGTGCGCGACGGCGACCTGCTCGTCGGCAAGGTCACGCCCAAGGGTGAGACCGAGCTGACCCCGGAGGAGCGCCTGCTGCGGGCCATCTTCGGCGAGAAGGCCCGTGAGGTGCGCGACACGTCCCTGAAGGTCCCCCACGGCGAGACCGGCACGGTCATCGGGGTCAAGGTCTTCGACAAGGACGAGGGCGACGACCTGCCCCCCGGTGTCAACTCGCTCGTGCGGGTCTACGTCGCCAACAAGCGCAAGATCACCGATGGCGACAAGCTCGCCGGTCGTCACGGCAACAAGGGCGTGATCTCCAAGATCCTGCCCGTCGAGGACATGCCGTTCCTCGCGGACGGCACCCCCGTCGACGTCGTGCTCAACCCGCTCGGCGTCCCTGGACGGATGAACGTCGGCCAGATCCTCGAGCTGCACCTCGGCTGGGCCGCCTCGCGCGGCTGGAAGATCGAGGGCGACCCCGACTGGGCGAAGGTCATCCCGCAGGACGCCCACGAGGCCCCTGCCGGGAGCCGGGTCGCCAGCCCCGTCTTCGACGGTGCGGGTGAGGACGTCATCACCGGTCTGCTCGACTCGACGCTCAAGACGCGCGACGACGTCCGGCTGATCGACCACACCGGCAAGGCCCTGCTCTTCGACGGCCGCTCCGGCGAGCCGTTCCCCGAGCCGGTGTCGGTGGGCTACATGTACATCCTCAAGCTCCACCACCTCGTCGACGACAAGATCCACGCACGCTCCACGGGTCCCTACTCGATGATCACGCAGCAGCCGCTCGGCGGTAAGGCCCAGTTCGGTGGCCAGCGCTTCGGTGAGATGGAGGTCTGGGCCCTCGAGGCGTACGGCGCGGCCTACACGCTCCAGGAGCTGTTGACGATCAAGTCGGACGACGTCCCCGGACGCGTCAAGGTCTACGAGGCGATCGTCAAGGGCGAGAACATTCCCGACTCCGGCATCCCCGAGTCCTTCAAGGTCCTCCTCAAGGAGATGCAGTCCCTGTGTCTCAACGTCGAGGTGCTCTCCAGCGATGGCCAGGCCATCGAGATGAAGGAGTCCGAC
>NZ_JBKJPP010000040.1:0-20518 GCF_046595215.1 Lapillicoccus sp.
AGCGGTCCCCTGAAGGGCGATCAGACGATGAATCACCGACCAGAGCTGTTCAGCGACGAACGAGACGGGGGGGTGGTTCGAGTTGCAGACCCCGGTGTTCTCGGGGGGCCTGGTCGATAGGTGTGTTGAGGTCAGGCTCCCGCTTGGCCACCCACCACGCCATGCGACATTGGTCCTACGACCATGGTCGTAAGACCAGGCAGCACCATCACGCGGCCCAGGTCGAACGCCTTGGCGAATGCCGGCCGGGTCCGCTCGGCTGCCCATCGGCCTGCGACCTTCGTGGGTCGGTCGGTTCCGGCGCGCCGCTGACGGTGGGTCGAGGGCGGATTCCGGCGGCTTCGCACCGATGGTCGGTGGTGGTCGGTGGTGGTCGCTGGCGCCCCGTGCCCACGAGCCACCCCTCGCAGAGCCTTCTCGCGCGGTCTGCCCCCGCGTATGTGGGCCCTCCAAGGTTTCCACAAGGCCGCAGATGGACCCTTCAGGAGAGAAGTCGAGTTTTTCTGACCGGGAGGGGGTGTCACATGCGCAGTTGGCATCCGCAGGGCAGCTGCGTCATCTGGGGAACATCTCGGATCCCGCCGCCGGCTGCGCTGAGCGTGCTGAGCGCCGCGTTGATCCCGAGCCGACGCAGCCGAAGATGTGCCCGGTGACCCAGCGATCGCGGGCCATCGCCGGTACCGAGCCGCCGCGGGCGGTTTCGGTGCCCAGGGCCGTCGCGGCGTTTCTGGTCGCCGGGTTGGTCGTCCTGACCGTGGTCGGCTTCGTCCTGGCGCTCGCTCTGCGCGCGACGGCGACCGCCGAGGCCATCCGAGAGGCCCTGATGGTGACGAACCTGGAGGTGACCGCAGTCGTCGGTCCAGTCCTGGTTGACGAAGCCTTCGGGCCCGGACCGGCACGGGAGACCCTCGATCAGGTCGTGCGTCAGCGGGTGATCGGCAGCCAGATCGTTCGCGTGAAGGTGTGGGACGCGACGGGACGCATCGTGTACTCCGACGACGCTTCCCTGGTCGGGACGCGTTTTCCGCTGGAAAGCGATGAGATGGCGGTGCTCGAGACGGGTGGCGCGTACGCGGAGGTCAGCGACCTGTCCAGCGCCGAGAACCAAGACGAGAAACAATGGGGTCAACTCCTTCAGGTGTACCAGGGCGTGAAGACCCCCACCGGACAACGGCTGATGTTCGAGACCTACCAGCCGTATCAGGTCATCACCGACTCCAGCCAGCGGCTGTGGCTCACCAGCCTTCCGGTCCTCATGGGCGGACTGTCGTTGCTCTACCTCGTGCAGGCGCCCCTGGCGTACCGGATGGCACGGCGTCTCAAACGCAGCCAGGACGAACGCGAGACGCTGCTGCTGGCCGCGCTCGCCGCATCTGATCGGGAACGGGCGACGATCGCCGCCGACCTGCACGACGGTATCGTTCAGGGCCTGACCGGCGCGTCGTACTCGCTCAGCGCCGCGGCCGCGCGCACCGGTGCCAGCGATGTGAGCCTGGCCCAGGTCATGAGCGACACCGCCAAAGATCTCCGCCGCTGGATGCGTGAGCTGCGCACCCTGGTGGTGACCATCACTCCGCCAGCGCTGCACGCTCACGGCTTAGCGAGGTCCCTCGCCGATCTGGGTGCGACTCTCGAACTGCGCGGTCTGCTCGTCACCTTTGACGTCACTGGCACCGAAGGGCTCGACGAGACCACCGAGACGCTCGTCTACCGGGCTGCGCAGGAGGCGGTACGCAACATCGTGCGGCACGCCGACGCCAGCGCGGTAAACCTGATCGTCACTCGCGCCAGCACCGCCAGCACCGCCAACACGGGCCGGCACACGGAGGACCTCGTGCTCCGCGTACGCGACGACGGCTGCGGTTTCGAAGCTGGTGGCAGCGCCGCTCGGCGCCGCGGCAGTGTCGGCCTCGAACTGCTCGACGCGATGGTCACCTCTCACGGCGGCACCCTGACCCTTGACACGTGCGCCGGCCGGGGTAGCGAACTTGTCGTCCGAGTGCCCCTCAGGGCGGCGGTTGAGCCGCCCCGAGAGGCATCGGCGCGGGAGCCGGCCACCGCCATGGCGCTTCGATGATCCGGGTCCTCGTCGTCGATGACCACGCGGTCGTTCGGCGCGGCCTGAGCGACGTGCTGGGTGCGGCCCCCGATATCGCGGTGGTCGGTGCGATCGGCGACGGTGGCCTGGCAGCGGCGGCAGTGACCGAGCTCGAGCCAGACTTGGTGCTGATGGACCTGAACATGGCTGGCCTTGACGGTATCGACGCGACGCGTGCCGTACTGGCGGTACGGCCAGCGACGAAGGTCATCATTATGACGTCGTTTTGCGAGGGCGCCCGCGTCCGTGCCGCGCTGGAAGTCGGTGCGGTCGGCTACCTGCTCAAGGACGCTGAGCCCGAGGACATCATCAAAGCATTGCGCGACTCGCTCACCGGGGGTGTCCCGCTGTCACCCCAAGCCGCCCGGGCGCTTTTGCCGAGTCCCCGCCGGGCCGGCAACACCAGCGCGGACGCTCTCACGGCGCGTGAGCGCGAGGTCCTGGCGCTCGTCGCTACCGGCTTGGCGAACAAGAGCATTGCCCGGCGGCTGACCATCAGCGAGAAAACCGTCAAGGCGCACCTGACGCGGGTCTTTACCGTCCTGGGCGTGGCCGACCGCACCTCAGCCGCATTGTGGGCCCAGCGGCAGGGAATCAGCTTCAGCTAAGGTGGCCTTTTGCCCTCTCGAGCCGCGTAGGTCAGCTTCACCGTGGGGCGCTGGCGGGGCCTGGCCGCCGTTTCGATGACCTGTTCACCTTGCCGTGGGTGATCGACCGACGCTGCTTGTGGCGTTCTCCCGGTTCGCGGGCAACCAGGGCTCGTGTCGTCCTGGTGCTGACGGCCTGCCGGTCGCGGACATCGAGGGGAGCATCGGGGCTAGCGCTGGTGCCTCGATACTCAACCGGACCGGCGAACCTGGATCCCCCGACCCTGGTACTGGGGCAAGGCCACCCCCAGCTTCCCGGACGCCCTCGCCGCGCTGCCCAGAACCCCGTGCTCCCAACGACTGACGACCATGTCAGACACTCCACGCGAGAACCCCGACATCACCGAGGCCCTCCTGGACACGCTCGCCTACCCGGCGTAAGCACCAGGCGAGAGGGCGAACATCCCCCGTCATGCGTGGCCTTCTTCGGCGTAGGGCCGCGGCGGGGCCGACGTGCACGTGGTGGATCCCCAAGCTGCTCAACGTCGGTGCCGTGCTCACCCCGATTCATGGCTCGTCCGAGTGATGCGTGGGCGGGGCCGGTGCGGGCTGGGGTTACGGACCGTCACGGTGGGGCCGTCCTTGAGCACCGCCGTGACCAGCTCGAGGAGGTCGAGATGTGGTGGGCGCACCCGCCGCGCGTCGAGAACGACGGGACGACTGAGGTGGCCCAGACACACTCCGAGGCCAAGCAGCGCCGGGCCATCTTCCGCGCTGGTCTCGGGCGAGAACTCAATCTCCACGACGCCGTCACCGTCGCGCCACAGGCCGCCGATGCTCGAGACGAGCGCCAGCCCCAGACTCTCCCACCGGGGGTCCGGAAACGCCATCGTGAACCCCCCAGTGCGCCAGTGAAACCCTGTGGTCTGCCACACTCCTCCGCGCGCGAGGGACACACCATTGGACCATGGTCGTAATACCCGCGCCGGGTCACCAGACCCACCCTCGACTGGACAAGCGCGCCACCCGTCCACGGCAAGCGTCAGCGCGTGCCGTTGCCCGATCTGTAGTATCCCGGTTCGTACGCGGGAGCTTAGGGCGTGGTTCCCCGGCGACGACGCCTGCATGGACTACTTGCACTGGCTGCGCTGGCCGACGGGTCCAATGTGCCCGAGTTGCGGGCGGACGGCCACGACGGTGGCCGGGGACCGGGTGTGGCGTTGCGGCGGATGCCGTAGGCGGGTCTCGGCCGTCGCCAGCCGTTCTCCGTTCCGTTCGTCGCGGCTCGCCACCGTGCTGCCAGAGCCGACCCTGCTCGCGATCGCCGACCCCATCTCGCCGCCACCGACGACGACAAGGACGTCGCGTCTCATGCTGCCGCCGCTGGGGTGCGCCCAAAAGCTGCGCGAGCACGTCCGCCGGGGCGGGCAGGGCGCCGATTTCGTGCATCACCCGGCGGGCGGCGCGCCGGTAACCGGGAGTGGTGAGGACCTCGCGCGCCGCGGCGCCGGCCGCGGCGGCGGATCGATGGTGCGCGCGGCGCCCAGGCGGACCGCCCGCGCCGCGTTGAGCGGGTGGTCGGCCAGGCGCGCAGGGATGACCAACGACACAGCGGCCGCGAGGGCGCTGAGCATAGTGCCGTCCCACCGGCAGAAACGACCAGGTTGACATCGGGCATGAGGCGCGCGAGGGGGACTAACCCGATATGCCGTATCCGGGGACTCGCGGCACGATCGGCGGGGGCGTCGTCGGTGACCAGCACGTTGACGGCGACGTCGGCCAGCGACCCGACGATGGTGGCCGCCAGGTGCGGTCCGCCACGCTGCTCCCCACGGTGAGCAGCAACCGGGGCAGGCTGTGGTCGTCGAGCTGGGCGGCTCGTTGCTCGCACCCGAACGATCGAACGCCGTGAAGAGAAGGGGGAGGCGATCAGGTGGGGTGAATTCACCCGCGTCCCGTCACAGGTCGGGGTACGGGTTGACGTAGCCCAGCCGGGGCCGGGCCCGCAGGTCACGTGCACGCAACTGACCGGCCCACCGGTGGTCCATGGCCGCGACGAATGGGGGTGGCAGTGCTCCCGCGATGCCGTGCGTCGCCCGGGCTGCGCCCACAGCGGCGGCGGTCGGGCCGACGCGGTCGCAGGAGTCGCACACCACGACACCCGGGGAGAACGCCTGGGCTCGCGCCAACGCCTCCTCGTAGGTGACATCGACACGGGTGCCCGCGAACATCTCGACCAGCCGGATTCCCCTTAGGGGGAACCAATTGTTGGGGTGTGAGACAGAGCCTTCGTGGACTCAGGAGTCACACTTGCCGGGGCGCCGTTCCGCCCTCGCCACTGAGGCCGCAAATCGCCGGAATTCCCTTGCCCCGAACAGTTCGGCCTTGCCAGCCAGCTCAAACTTGTCGGACGCTCTTTCTGGAGCCGGAGTGACGCGCACGCATACAAGCAAGAGCGGACGGGTATACCCACTTCAGCAGGATTCCCGGTGATCGCCAGCTCAAGGATTCCGCCTCAGCTCAGTCTGTGCTGAGCTCGACAGAATTGCTGTCCCGGTCATCGCCGTTGGCTCCTCGCGTGGATCGTGACCCCGAAGCGCCGTAGTTCCGCCATGCCCTCGTTCCTCCAGCGATCCGCCGACCTACGGGCCGGTGGTGGTCCTCTGCGTCATGGCGACGAAACCGTGGCCTGGGTCATCCTGGCGATTGGCTACTTCTGGCTCCTGCTTTAGCTCGCGGCGGCCGCGGCCGCAGTGCTCAGCCGTGTCGTCCGACCCCCGTTCTCCCCGGCAGCCCCGTTCCTGGCCTTCACGCAGCTGGCGAACCCCTCAGCCTCGTGGGGCCGACGCGTCGCATGGCCGTGGGACCGAGCAGCTCTGGGCCCGTAACCACCCACCCAGACCGAGGGTGGCCGGTGGGTGCGTCACAAGTGCCGCATTGTTCTGCGGTTGACCGCCCTTTTCCGTGTCCGAGGTTCATGGGCGCGATGGCTGGGTCGCTGTTGGGGGTTCTGGGCTGTGGTTGTGGCCCGTGGTTGCCTGGGTGGCCGTGGCTGGCGGCGCTGGTTCGCTGGCCATGTCCACACCGATTCCTGTTGTGGAACGGGGAGAGACGGTTATCGTCTGCGGCGTGATGACCGCGGGCCGGGCGATCCCGCGGCGGACCGATTCGATGAGGAAGTCACTGAGCAGTGGTCCGGTGTAGGCGATTTGGAGCTGATGGGTGCTGAAGGTAGTTGAGTAGGTTCCGAGCGCATCCGCGAGGATGCCCTCCCTGGCGACAGCCCTGGACAGAGCGGCCGGGTCGTCGGCGTCGACCGTGAACCGCAGATCGTGGACCAGCACGGAGACGACGGTGAACTCTCGGATCTCGTCGGCGAGCCGGCGACCGTGATCGAGCGCCGGATCGATCAGCATCCCGGCATCCGCAACGGTCGCATCCGCGGGCAGGGCGACGACGAGATCCGGGGCCAGTCTTTCCAGAGTTGCCGGGTCGAGCACCCCGGCAGAGATGGTGGACAGCGTCATGTGACGGCGCGTCGCCGCCAGATCCAGCTGGCGGCGCAGCGCGGGGAGGGCTGAGCCTGGGGTGGCGTGGATGGCGATCACGACTCGACGACGGACCATCAGCCCGTCGTAGCTCACCGGTGGTCGGTGATTGCGCACGACGGGATCGGCCTGGCCGGCGGCGACCGCTTCGGGCGGGCTGGTCCTTGCCGGTGTTGTCGTGCAGGCACTCAGCGCGAGCGCCACGGTCAGGACCGCGGCCGCGCGGGTTGCCGGCATCTCAGGTCCCGGCCGGCAATGTCGGTAGGTACACCGGCGGGAAGGAGCCTGTGGGCGTGGTGTCGAGGACGGGGGGGGCGGAGGTGACGGGGTCGTTGTCTGTGGGGTTTCCTGCAGCGAACTGGACCATCATGTCGTGGTCCTCGTGGGTCAGGTTGTGGCAGTGGATCATGTATTTGCCCTGCCCGTTGGGCTGGGTGACGAACTGCATGAGTGTGGTGACGGACTCGCCCTCGCCGAGGTAGAAGACGTCCTTTGGGCCGCGTTCCCAGGCGAATGGCTCTCCGTCGTCGGTGTTCCGGGCGGTGATCTTGGCCGCGACCAGGTGGACGTGGACCGGGTGGAACCATCCACCGGAGGAGTTGGTGAAGGTCCACTCCTCGACGCTGGACGGCGTGGGGTTGGCGAATAGTTCGGTGAAGCCGCTCGCCTCCACGTCCTGCCAGGTGATCCCGTTGATCGTCCACTGTCCGCCGCGCCGATCGAACCTGAGCTCACGTCTCGCGACGGCCATCGCCGGGGTCAGGTCCATCACCGAGTGGCCGCCCTGGGCTGCGTCCGGCACCGGCACTGGGCCCGGGTCCAGGGCCGCTGGGATGGAGGTGATGGTGGCTGCCGGTCCGGAGTCGGCCACTACCTGGAAGCGCATGATCTTGTCTGTGTTGGCGAAGTCGATGTTGTTCTTGTTACTCAGGTTGTGCAGGTCGACGCTTTGCCCCGCCTTGAACGTGCGGAAGTCGATGAGGATCTCGTAGCGCTCCCCGGTTCCCTGCCGCCAGGACGACACCGGCTGGACGACCGGCACCATGCCGTGGTCGGTGCCGACGATGTAGACCGGGTCACCGTTGGACAAGGTGGGGCGGTAGGAGCGGCCGATCGAGCCGATCAGCACCCGGAATCGGTAGATGCGGGGCTTGACCTTCATGGTCGGCCAGGGCACGCCGTTGACCAGGATGATGTCGCCCCACAGCCCCTTGTCGTCATCCGTGTTGAAGGCCAGCGAGCCGTCGGCGTGGAACAATGCGTCCGAGATCATCAGCGGCACGTCGTACTCGTCCTGCGGCAACTGTGCCCGCTCGAACGGATCGGAGATCGGGTAGAAGGCGGCCAGCCCTGAGTACACGTTCTGGGCGGTGACCAGGTGCCGGTGGTCGTGGTACCAGAGCGTGCTTGCCCGATCGGTGTTGGGATAGTGGTAGTTCTTGACGAAGCCGGGAACGGTGATGTCGTTCGCGTACCCGTCGTACTGGGGGAGCGACGGCGAGCCGTGCAGGTGGGTGGCTGTGTCGATGGCCTGCGGAAAGAGGAGACCGGACTTCGGAAAGCCATTGCGGATCCGCACCTCGGTCCGAGTCCCTTGACTGACCCGGATGGTCGGACCCGGGAACAACCCGTTGTACCCGGCCACCGTGGTCGACAGCCCGGGCAGGATGGGGGCTCTGCCCAGCTGCGCGGTGACCGCGTACCGGGCGTACGGTCGAGTCGGGTCTCCGTCGTCGAAGCCCACCTCGAACGGGGTCAACTCGGGGGGGCACAGGAATATCCCTGCAAAGGGGACCGGCGTGTTCTGAGGAGCTAGCAACCCGCTCGGGCGTGACCCGAGACCGGCCGCTCCGAGCCTGGCTGCCGGCAGGGCCAACGCGGTCAGCGCGCCGGCCTGCAACACCGCCCTGCGTGAGGGCATGACGACCTCCACGGAGAAGCGCCGACCGGCCCAGAACTGCCCGTCTGGCAGAAGGCTGCCGGTTCGCGCGAGAAGGCTGACCCAAGGTCGCCGTCATCTCCCGGGAAAAGGTTGCCATCCGAACCTCGGATAAACCTTGGGGTATTCTCGAACCGGGACCTCCCCCCACCACCGGGATGCCTCACCAACACCCCACCCGTCTGCACAATGCCATCGCCAGATACTGCCGGTTCACCCAGAGTCAGCCGGGGCAAGGGCGTTGCTTGCACGCTCGGGGTCTGCGCCGGCGACGCTGTCTCGATCCAAAGGGTTGCTATGTGCCGCACTGGCCGCCCACTGCCTCCTCGACGAATGTGACCGAGCAAACTCGTCTAGGCCTCGACAAGTTCCGACGGAACACAATTCCGTTAGCTTCGGCGGGGAAAGAAGGGGCTGAGTGCCAGCGGGGGGCGGAAGGGCTTCCACTTTCCCTCGGCTTGTCCGAGCCGATCGGCCAGGAGCCAAAGCACCGCCGCGTTGTGCGTCAGCCCAAGATGACTGCCGCGAACCTCAACGTTCTGCCGTCGCGGCAGCACCGCGTACCGGCACGCTGACCAGGCCACGATCCCGTCGGCACGCGTGTACACCGACGTCGCCGGAACGCGTAGCGAGCCTGGTTCTGCCCAGGGTCGAGGGAGCAGTGCCGCGGTCCGAGGCAGATAGGTGACCCGGTCTGCGATCCGGGACGCGCTCTGTGTCCAGGTGCTACGGGGCAGCACCGGGGTGCCGAGGGTGATCAGGGTTCTGACACTTCCCGGTGACGCACGGGCGAGCTCCTGGGCGTACAAGCCGCCCAGGCTCCATCCGACCACGCTCACCCGCCTCCCGGAGGCGTGATGCAGCCGCTCGAGCTGCAAGCGCAGCTGACCGACTATATGCGCGTTCGGCCCCCGGTTCGTGCCGAGGCTCCATCCCCTGACGTTGTGGCCAAGGGCTTGGAGAAATCTTCGGAGCAGCACCGTGGCCGGGTCGCCTGCGAGGAGGCCCGGCAGGACGAGCACAGGGTGCCCGTCACCGCGGCGTGCGGTGCACAGCAACGGCCAGGTCCCAAGCAAAGCTGCGAAATCCAGTCCAGCCCGTGGCGCTTCGGTCGCTAGCAGGGCAGGGGAAGGCGGGCGGTAACCGTCGGTCATCGTGACACGCTATCTACAGGAGAGACCTGAAGTCGGCGACGGAGCTCGACACGTTAACCGAGGACAACCTGGCGCCAAAGTCCGCATGTAGCAAGGGGCGCACCCGCACCATCCCGACGGAAGGCCGTCAGCGCAGGTCAACCGGGAGATCGACCGGCAGCCCAGGCCAGCAAGGCCCGGCGGCGCACCGAGGGGAATGCCGTTGACACACCAGACGACATCCACACTCCCTGTCTGGCTCCCCTGACCGATGTTGTGGCGCCAGACCCACGCAGCCGAGCATCGGGGACACAGGGCACGAGCGGTCCGCCGTCAGCTGCAGCCGGCCGTCCCGCACCGGGATACGCCGGACGAACATGTCCGACCCCATGGGTCCGGCGAGGGCACCGGCACCCGGGATAGACCGACCACCCCTGCTCCGCCAGCTCGATGTCGTTGATGGTCACGGCGAGGGCGTCACCGGGCTCGGCGCCCTCGACGTAGACCGCTCCCGTGACGGGGTTGATCGTGGCCGTGACCTTGACCGTGTCCCCAAGCTCTTCCATCTGGGCGTAGGCCAGGTCGTCGGTCTCCAACGTGATGCGATCGCCTCCCCCGGCCCGGACGGTAAGGACCAGCGTGTGGGCGGCGGAGAAGGTGCCTGCGCTACGTCCTTGGTCAGCGCCGTCTGTCCTCGTTACTCCTGGCGGAGCGGGCCGGCCGTGAACGGGTCCGCACCGGCGGTGTCGACGGCCAGGTGCTCGGCGCCGATGCCCGTGCCCCGGCGCTGGTAGTAGAGCAGCACCAGGACGCCCAGCGCGAGCCAGATCACTCCGCCGATCTTGGCCGCGGCCTCGGCGTTCCACAGGACGAACCCGATGATGAGGAAGCCGAGCACGGGGGAGACCCAGTGCAGGAAGACGTTGCGGCTGTGGTGCCGGACTGCGTAGTACGAGACCACGGAGACGTGCAGCAGCATGAAACTCGTCAGGGCACCGAAGTTGACCAGCGAGGAGATCAGCCCGATCTGTCCGACGAAGAACAGTCCTGACGCCAGGGTGAGGGCGCCGACCAGCAGGATGGCGCGCTCCGGCACCCGGGTGCGGGGGTTCACGTGCGAGAGGAACCGCGGCAGCCGCCCGTCCCGGCTCATCGAGAACAGCAGTCGCGAGGTGGCGCTCTGCGCGGCCACCGCGTTCGCGATGCCGACGGCGAGGGCGTTCATCAGTAGGAAGGCGATCTGCCAGCCGTGGTTGCTCACGCTCGCGACGATGTCGAAGAAGGCGTTGTTGACCTTGTCGTCCGCGAAGGTCTGCGTGTCGGGCACGAGCATGCCGGCGAGCCAGGTCTGCGCGACGAAGAACACGGCGACCAGGATCAGGCCGCTGATCATGGCCACGCCGGCGGCACGCCGCCCGCCCTTGGCCTCCTCGCTGAGCGTCGCGATCCCGTCGAAGCCGAGGAAGCTCAGGACGGCGATCGACAGGGCCGTGGCCACCAGACCGGGGGTGAAGTGCGCGCCGTCGAACAGCGGGGTGCTCGTGAAGCGCGCGCCGTTGGTGCCTCTGGCGACCGCGAGCACGGCCATGACCACGAAGATCACGATGAAGAGCAGCTCGGCGGCCAAGAAGTACCGGTTGACCACGGCGGTGAACGAGATGCCGATGTAGTTCACCGCGGTGTTGATCAGCAGGAAGGCCACGATCCATACCGGCTTCGGCACCGCCGGGAGGACGCCGGACATCGACTCGGCGGCGAACACGTACAGCAGGGTGGGGACCAGCAGGTAGTCCAGCAGGATCGTCCATCCGGCGAGGAAGCCCAGGTGCTTGTTCAGGCCCCTGCCCACGTAGGCGTACACCGAACCGGCGATCGGGAAGGCCCGCGACATCTGCGCGTACGACAGGGCCGTGAAGATCATGGCCACCAGACCGATCAGGTAGACCAGCGGCACCATGCCCTGGGCCTGGTTGAAGACGACCCCGTATATGGCCCAGGGCGCGATCGGGACCATGAAGACCAGCCCGTAGATGAGCAGGTCCATGGTGGAGAGCGTGCGGTTGAGCTCCTGCTTGTACCCGAACTCGGCCAGCTCGGCGTCGGCGGCGGTGTTCGAGCCCGTCTCGTGGTCGTTCATCGTTGGTCCTGTCTGGGGTCAGTCGTGCTCGCGGAGGAAGGCGCCGACGACGGCGGTGAAGTCCTCGCGTTCCTCGACGTGCGGCATGTGGCTGGAACTGGGAAAGACGTGGCTGCGTGCGCCGGCGATACGGTCGATGAAGGGCTGCCAGACGAACGGCATGGCCTCGTCGTGGGCGCCGGCGACGACGAGGGTCGGCACGGTGATCTGGTCCAGGCGCTCAACGATGCTCCAGTCCTTGAGCGTGCCGATCACGTGGAACTCACTGGGTCCGTTCATCGTGTGGTACACCGTCGGGTCCGTCTCGAGGGCTGCGAAGCTGTCCACGACGTCCTGCGGGAAGGGCACCACCCGGCATACATGCCGCTCGTAGAAGACATTGACCGCCGCCTGGTACTCCGGTGAGTCGGTGGTGCCGGCGGCCTCGTGCCGGTTCAGCGTCTCCTGTATGCCGGGTGGCAGCCGGGCGCGCAGCGTGGTGGCCGCCTCCAGCCACAGCGGCATCGAGGCGGGGCTGTCGCAGATCGTCAGGCTCTGCACTCCGGCGCCGTCGGCGACCATGAACTCCGGCCCGAGCATGCCGCCCCAGGACTGACCGAGCAGGTGGAAGCGGCCCCCAATCCCGAGGACGTCGACGATGTTGCGCAGCTCGGCCACGAACAGATCGACGGTCCAGAAGTCCGCGCCCTCCTCGGGCAGGTGGGTGCTGTTGCCGCACCCGAGCTGGTCGTAGTGGACCACCGCACGGCCGTCTCCAGCCAGGTCGGTCATCGCCAGGCAGTAGTTGTGGGGGACTCCCGGGCCGCCGTGCAGCACCACGAGCGGCGCACGTTCCGCGCCCGGATCGAGCTGCCCGGTGACCCGGTACCACGTGTGGAAGCCGCGGTAGTCGACGGAACCAGTGGCATCCGGCGCGTGTCCTGAGAGACTCATCCCAGCTCCTCAAAGTCGTCGTGGGAGTAAAGCACCTGAAAGGTCTGGTCGCAATACTTTGGCGTTCAACGGCTGCACGGCGTGGGAGGGTCTCGACACGGACGTGGTCAGTCCCGTCGCGAAGAGCACCCTGCGGGACGATATCGCCGACCGGCTGATCACGGCCATCACGTCGGTGCCTCCTCGCCGGGCGAACGACGCCGCCGGAACATGTGCTCGCGCAGCTGCTGTCCGTGAGCCGGGTGACCGTGCGGGAGGCGCTGCGGCAGGTGGCTGAGCTGGGCCTGGTGGTCTCCCGCCGCAGCAGGGACAGCGGGACGTTCGTGACGAGGTTGGCCTGGAGGACGTGGCGCCGGAGACCGCGCGCCGGACCCTCGAGGTCGAGCTGCCCCGGCTGCGCGACCTGCCCGACTACCGGTGCAAGGTCGTGGGGATGATCGCCCGCGCGGCCGCCAAGCGCAGGACGGCGGAGGATGTCTCCGAGCTCCAGAGCGCGCTGGAGGAGTTCCACAATGCCACGCAGATGGCCGAGGCACGTCGGCCGGTCGCACGTCCTCGGGGGCCTTGGCCACCACGGTAAAGAAGACCTTCAGGTCGTACCCGGCCGCGAGGACCTTGTTCGGTCGGGCGCGGCCGGCGAGAAACTCGAGATAGTCATCAACCAGCGGCAACCCCGAGACGGACCACCGGCTCAGCCGGGCCCCTCGAGAACGGATCAGGCAGGGTAATAACGCAGGCATTTCAAACCCTCCACGTCCAGAGGCAAGCAGCCGAGACGAGCTGTTCAAAATGTCCTGCAAGATCATGCTTGGGTTCACCGGGGTCGTCGCAACACCCTGATCGGATTGGGGTGTTGTCACGGCAGGTCGAGGCAGGCCAAGAGTTCCACGGCGTGTAGAGCGGGAGTTCTGGCGCGGCGTCGCCAGTGGACTGAGTACCGAGGCGGCTGCGGTAGGGGTCGGCGTGTCGTTGAGGGTCGGGAGAAGGTGGTTCCGCGACGGTGGCGGCATGCCTACCCTCGACCTCATTGAGCCGACTGGCCGCTACCTGTCGATGGCCGAACGGGAGGAGATCGCGATCCTGCGGGCCCAGGTCAGCGTTCGAGAGATCGCCCGGCGGCTGAAGCGGTCGCCCGCCACGATCAGTAGGGAGTTACGGCGCAACGCCAGTGGTGGCCAGCCCTCGCGATACCGGGCGAGCGTGGCTCAGGCCGAGGCCGACAAGCGGGCCCGCCGACCCAAGGCCAGCAAGCTCCTGGAGCACCCGGCGCTGCGCAAGTACGTCCAGGACCAGCTCGGTGGTCCACAGCACTGGAGCCCCGAGCAGATCGCCCGGCGCATCGTGCTCGACTACCCCGACGATGGGCAGATGCGTATCAGTCATGAGGCGATCTACCAGGCGCTCTACGTGCAGGGCCGTGGTGCGCTGCGCCGGGAACTGAGCGCCTGCCTGCGCACCGAGAGGGCGCTGCGCAAGCCCCAGCGTCGCACCGATGGCCGCCGAGAACGCATCAAGGACAAGGTCATGATCAGCGACCGGCCGGCCGAGGTCGCCGACCGTGCCGTGCCCGGGCACTGGGAGGGCAACCTGATCATCGGCGCCAACAGCGGCTGCGCCATCGGCACTCTGGTGGAGCGGACCTGCCGGTTCACCATGCTGCTGCACCTGCCCGACGATCACGGTGCCCCCGCCGTGCGCGACGCGATCACGGCCACCATCGCCACCCTGCCCGAGGAACTGCGCCGGTCGCTGACCTGGGACCAGGGCATCGAGCTCGCTGAGCATGTCCGCCTCACCATCGAGGCCAATCTCCCGGTGTACTTCAGCGACCCGCACAGCCCGTGGCAGCGCGGCACCAACGAGAACACCAACGGCTTACTGCGCCAGTACTTCCCCAAGGGCACCGACCTGTCGGTCCACAGCCCCGAGGAACTCACTGACGTCGCTGCCGCACTCAACGCCCGACCCCGCAAGACCCTCGGCTGGAAGACCCCAGCAGAGGCCCTCGCCGCGCTACTCTCAACCGCAGCGTAATGAGCCGGTGTTGCAACGACCGGATGAATCCGCCCATGTGCATAACAAGCAGAAGCGGACGTCTTCATGGCGGTTACGCGTGCCCGACCCTCGGCAGAGCGGAAGATTCCCATCGCGCAGCAGCTGCCCGACAGAGAAAGGTTGCCAGGCGGTAACCCGGCGATGGCCACACGTTCCTCACTGTCCATCCGCGCGCGAGGTTGTCCCTCGAGCTTGGTCACGACTTCGCGGTCGACGTCCCTGGAGTCGCGGACATGGGGCGCACCACGTCCGGCCCACCCTGCGTAAGGGTCAGGTTGACCGGGCGCCACTTCCTCATGCTCACCTCTGCGGTCCGAGCAGGTTCTCCAGCTCGCCTCTGTGGGGACGGATCCCGGGCGCGGATCGACCCGTGGTCGAGGCGCCTTGGCGGCTGTAACCCTTTGGATCGCGCCTAGACATTATTCGGGCTAACGGATCGGAGGGCACAGGTGAACCGACCGCTTCACTCCGCACGCCGGCCAAACCATCCTGCGCCTCCCACCTGGGCACGAGCTGTTGCCGCACGTCCTGTCCCGAATCCGAACCCTGCCCCGCCTGGCCTAACCCCCCCGCCCGGCCAGCGGAAACCCTTCCCATCAATGGCATTGGAACCAGCCACCCGGAGCCTCATCCGGGTCGAGCCCATCCCCAGACCCCCTCACACTCGAAACCATTCAACAGCAACGGAATTCATCAAACCAAGCGGCCTCCAAGAGGGTTACCCGCGGACCTGGGACAGACAACGGCTCCCGTTGACCGGAAGTTTCGAGGTAACGGCAGCCGTTTGTGCGGTGGGATGGCGAGGTGCTCCCCTTCCTTTCGCCGACCGAGAACCAAAACGGCCACGACATCCGAGGCAAAAGAGAGCCTCTGGACATGTACTCACATGCCGCGATCCGCTCGTCTCGGACAACCTCGCAAAGGTGCGTCCCTCCGCCGCCTGTCGGGTGCTTTACCTGTACTCGGCGAAGACGACGATTTGCATCGGTCGGCGTCATGGCCGGGCGGAGCCCGCAAACGCGGCATGGTGGGCGGATGGGTGCCGGGGGATGCTCACGCGGACAGTCCGCTTGTCGGCTGTAAGACTGACTGGGTGCTCCGCGCGTACCAGCCTCCGACACTGGAGAACTTGCAGTGGGTTACAGAGCACGTTCATCCACACGCCCGGGTGGCCGCCGTCGTCCCCTTGCCGGGCGGTATCACCGCAGACATGGACCGAGTCAGCGTTGAGTCCCCGACAGGGCTTGAAGACGTGGTCCTGCGCCGCTGGCGGGACGAGGAGTGGGCCGAGGGGCTGGTGGCTCGCGAGGCCGCCGCGCTAGCGGCTGTGCGCGGCCACGGCGTGCCGGCACCCCGACTCCTCGCGATGGATGAAGACGGGTCCGAGACCGGAGTGCAGTGCACCCTCACGTCCGCACTCACCGGGCATCCGGACCTGTCTCCGACAGACATGCAGTCCTGGCTGGACCAGCTCGCGACTACGCAGGCCGCGATCCACGCAGTGCCCAACCACCCGCCGGCCCGTTGGCATCGTTGGTCCGAGCGCAGCAGACCACTTGACTGGCTGGCCGACCCGCGGGCTGCGGAACGCCGCCCGACAGGCGGCCGCGGGGCCACTTCTCGAGGAGGAGGTGCTGGTGCACGGCGACTACCAGCACTTTAACGTCCTCTGGTGTGACCACCGACTCAGTGGCGTCGTGGACTGGCCGAACGCGGCCACGGGCAACCGGGGCAGCGACGTCGGCCACTGCAGGCTGAACTTGGCGGTGTTGTTCGACGCCAGGACTGCCCGGGACTACCTGGCGTTGTACGAGCGGGCTGCGGGCGTCCGGGTGGACCGGCGAGCCGACCTGCAAGAGTTGCTCTGCTTCGACCTCGAGTGGCAGCGCTTCATCCCGCACCAGATCGCCGGGCGGGCCTCGCTCGATCTGGCCGGGATGCCTGACCGAGTTGTCGAGACAGTCCGCGACGCACTGGACGGGATCGGCTGACAGGCGGTAACCGCGACGACGACACGTTCGGCGGTGGACCGACGGCGACATGGTCGAAAAGAGCCAGCGCGACGACATGGTCGGGGTTCGACATGGTCGGGCTTTGCCCCGGGCGCGGCAGGCGGGGCGCCTCTCCTCGCAGCGGCGCGGTGGCACGAGATGACACCACAGCGCAGCATAGAAATGGGGTCGATACGAAAATGTGGACCACTGACCGCAACTCGGCTGACGTACCGCAGATAGCGCGCGACTGCCCGGTCCTAGATCGTCATCTGAGACAACGTGAGAAGCAGGCTTGCTCGCCCTGAGGCCATGGGATGGGGTGCCTCCAGCGGCCGTCGACAGCGTTGGCTGCGAGGATCGGGATTGTGAGTGTTCTCCTCAACGACGTGCTGGCCGACCTCGGGATGGTCGATGTCGGTGATCTGGTGGTGACCGGTGATCCGCGTCCGGCGGTGTTGTCATCGTCTCTTGCCGTCGCCGACTGTGCGGTTGCCTCGGTGGCGGCTAGCTTGATAGCCGCGGCTGACTTGGCGCTGGCTCGAACTGGCAGCCGGCCCGATGTTGGCCTGGACACCGGGCACGTTGCGGCAGCCGTGCGCAGCGAGGTCTTGCTTCGTGCCCCGACCGGTCACGCGATGAGCGGGTTCGCTCCGCTGTCTCGTCTGTGGCCGGCCGCGGACGGTTGGGTCCGAACGCACGCCAACTACCCCTGGCACCGGGCGGCGCTGTTGGCAGCGCTCGGCGTAGCAGTGGGTCCCGACGCCGACGTCGAGATGCGGCTGGCTCACGCCATCGCTGAACGCCGCGCTCTGGAAGTGGAGCAACGCGTCTACGAGGCTGGCGGCTTGGCCGTCGCCGCACGAACCGCCGCCCAGTGGGCAGCCGGTGAGCCGGGCCGCGCGGTAGCGGCCCAGTCGCTGGTGGTCACAGAGCTTCTGCGTACCGGGGCTCCGCCATTGGCAGAGTCGGGCGCGCTCCCCGGGTCCGGGCTGCGAGTGCTGGACCTGACCCGGGTTATCGCCGGCCCGGTCGCGACCCGCATGCTCGGTGCGCTGGGCGCCGACGTGCTGCGAGTCGACGACCCGCACCGTCCCGAGTTGCCACTGCACGCCGTCGACGGTGTGATCGGAAAGGCCAGCACCACCGTGGACGCGACGACCGTTCACGACCTCGAGGTGTTGCATGGCCTGCTCGACGCGGCCGACGTCCTGGTCACTGGGTATCGACCCGGTGCGCTACGCAAGTTCGGCCTGGACCCTGACCAGGTGGCCGACCAGCACCCGGGCACTGTCGTGGTCTCCCTCTCGGCATGGGGCGCCCTTGGACCGTGGGGCGCCCGGCGCGGCTTCGACAGCTTGGTGCAGATTGCCTCGGGCATCGGCTGGGCCACCAGCGCCGATGGCTCGCGGCCGGGCGCCCTGTCCTGCCAGCTGCTTGACCACGCCACCGGCTACCTGGTCGAAGCCGGCGCGCTGACTGCACTGGCCAGGCGGGCCCGCACCGGCCAGACCACGCACGTTCGTTTCTCGCTCGCCCGAACCGCGCAATGGCTGCTCGAACAGGGGCTACGAAGCGGTGTCAGATCCGGCAGCCAGGAAGTAGTAGAAAGAGACGCCGCCTACCGGATACCGCTCGGTAACGGCTGGAACAGCATCGCCCCACCCGGTCACCTGGACGGCAAACCGCTCACCTGGCCGCACCTACCACCGAGATACGCGCAGTCCGCGCCCACGTGGGCAAGAACCTCGTAACCAGCAGCCAGGACCGCTCCCGGCGACGGCCCCGAATGACGGTCACGGCCGAGTCCGGGCAGAGAGACGCCCCCTGAGCGGCTACTCGTCTCAACGGTCGTCCCAGCCGACAAGGGCCGCCAGTGGCAGAGGTCAACGACCATCGGAGGCAGCCGCGAGCCGGTGTCGTTCCGGTCGGTGCGTCGACCGGTTGGGGATCGGCTACGGGGACGCGCGCCCAGCGGTAGTTCCGGACGACTCGAGCGCCCGTTGCAGATGGTGCATCGGTGGTTTGGCATAGCGTCAGCGCGTGGCTTGAAGGACAAGTACCCGGCAGCACAGCTCGTGCCCTTCGACGCGGGGTGGGCCGATCGTTACGCCTGCGTCGCCGCGGAACTGACAGCCGCCCTCGGACCGCAGTGGGATATCGAGCACGTGGGGTCGACGGCCGTCCTGGGCCTGCTCGCCAAGCCCGTGGTCGATGTCGCCCTGCGATTGCCTGAGGGTCAACACCTTTCCGAATGGCACGGCGTGTTGACTGAGGCGGGCTGGACGACACCTATCGCGGTCGGTGAGCATTGGGGCACGTTCCTGCTCAGCGGCTCGGTGCGCGCGGCCATAGGCCACGTCTTTACTACGGATGACTGGCCGACTGCTGACGTGCGCTTGTTCGCAGACTGGTTGCGCACGCACGAGCGCGACCGAGACCGTTATGCCAACCTCAAGAGTTCCTTGGTCGACAAGGGCATCTGGGGAAGCGAGTACACGGCGGCCAAGGGCAGGCTTGTCCGGGAGATCGTTAATTGCGCGCGGGCTAGCCGCGGGCTACCGCCGGTGGGACCCCTTTAGGGATTAGCGCTCATCGACATGTCCGGTCGTACTTGGACGCCGACCGACTGAACCCGCCTTCCGCTTGCGGGAACGGTCCAGGTCAGCTGGGTGCGCGTGTCCGGGCTGTCCCATAGGACCCGCCCGGTGAACAGGCCCGGTAAGGCACCTCAACTGAGACGGGGAGGAACTCGAGCGATAGGAGCATCGAGCGGTTCGCACGTGCGCCGGTCCACGGCTTCTCTCGCGAGTGGTACCTCTTGTACACGCGGACGCCGGACGCGCCGAGCATGCATAGGTGGCAGCTGGCGTGCATAGTCGTGCAGTTTGCCGAAGACACTCACATCGACAGATCCGGTAACACCGGTGAGCCGACACGCGGCTACTTGACACTGGTCGTAGGACCGGTGTCCGGCCAGACTCGGTCCAGGTGCTCGGCGGGACGCTCTCCAAGCGGCTGCCCACCAGCGTTGTCGGTGTGGCTCTCTACCGGTTTGCAGCCCGCTGGGCACCGCGGTGAGGCGTGGCGCAAGAAGGGACTGCCCTGCTCTCGGTAGCACTGCCCACCTCGCCGACCACATCGGTTCGAGCACAGGCGGGAGCAGCACATGAAGCAGCACCTGAAGCAGGTCATCATCGGGGTCGATCCCCACAAGCTGTCGGCGACGATCGAGATCGTCGACGAGCGCGAGCAGCTGCTCGGTTCGGGTCGGTTCACCACTGACCGGGCCGGGTACGCGGCGATGCTCACGTACGCCAAGGCGTGGCCGCAGCGGACCTGGGCGGTCGAGGGCGCCAACGGCACCGGCAAGCCGTTGGCGCAGCGGTTGCTGTACGCCGGGGAGGACGTCGTGGACGTCCCGGCCAAGCTCGCCGCCCGAGTCCGGCTCTTCGACACCGGCCTGGGCCGCAAGACCGATGCCCGCGACGCGCACTCGATCGCGATCGTCGCCGTGCGAACCACGACCCTGCGGGTGCTGAGCGTGGATGGTGAGCTCGAGGCGCTGCGGATGCTGCTCGAGCGTCGTCAAGCCTGAGCCGGCGGCGGGTCCACACCGTCAACCGGCTTCAGGCATTGCTGGCCGAGCTCCTGCCGGGGAAGGCGAAGAAGGACATCACCACAGGTCAGGCCAAGAAGATGCTTGCCGGCGTCCGTCCCCGCGATGTGGCCGGCAAGACCCGCCGCGCTCTGGCGGCCGAGGAGCTGGCCGAGCTGGTCGCGGTCGACGCGAAGATCAAGAAGTCCACCGCCGAGCTCAAGGTCATGGTCGTGGCCCGTCGCTCGTCGTTGATGGACCTTCGCGGTGTCGGCCCGGTCGTCGCCGCCCGGGTCCTGGCCGACGTCGGCGACGTCACCAGGTTCGCTGACCGCAACCGGTTCGCGTCCTGGACCGGCACGCCACCCCTGGACGCGTCCTTCGGTGAGCACAACCGGCACCGCCTGTCCCGGGCCGGGAACCGGCGGGTCAACCACGTCATCCACATCGCCGCGGTCACCCAGCTCCGCCTCGACACCGAGGGGCGGGCCTACTACCG
>NZ_JBKJPP010000114.1:0-27878 GCF_046595215.1 Lapillicoccus sp.
CAGTACGAAGGCCGGCCCTCTGAGGAACCGGCCTTCGCCTGGGTGGAGCTGAGGAGATTCGAACTCCTGACCCCCTCCATGCCATGGAGGTGCGCTACCAGCTGCGCCACAGCCCCGTGCGATTGCTCGCCCGACATCCCGAAACCGGCTCCGAAGATCCTGTGGGGGACTGCGGAAGTTTAGCCAGTGACAGGGCCCGCGCCCAAATCGGCGCGCGCCGACCTCAGGAGCCGGGCGCCACCCGACCGGGAGCGTCCCGCACCCCGGCGTTCCAGTGGTCGATCCGCCAGACGGGGGCCACCTCGGCCCCGGACACGTGCCGCGACTCGGCGACGGTGGCCCAGTGGCAGTTGTCGAGACCCCAGAGGATCCGGGTCGCCTCCATCTGGCCGATCCCCACCAGCGAGGCGACCGCCGAACGGCCGGACACCCCGTGGCACACCACGACCGCGAGACGCCCCGGCTCGAGCTCGGCCACGACGTCGTCCAGCGCCGCGGACACCCGGACGGCCAGCTCGGCCATCGTCTCCCCCGTGACGCCGCGCCGGACGTCCTCGCCGCGCCCGAGCGCCGCGAGCACCTCCGGATGGTCCCGACGGACCTGGGCGTTGGTGTGGCCCTGCCACGCGCCCACGTCGACCTCACGCAGCCGCTCGTCGCGCCGGACCGCCACCCCGGCCATTGATGCCACGGCGTCTGCCGTCACCGCCGCGCGCTGGAGGTCCGAGCTGACGACGAGCTGTGGATCGAGGGCCGCAAGCACCGGCGCCATCCGCTCGGCCTGGGCACGGCCCACGGCCGACAGCGGCGAGTCACGGTGGCCCTGCCAGAAACCTGCCGCGTTGTCTGCGGTCTCGCCGTGACGCAGGACCACGATCCGCCGCGGACTCGCGGCGTCGACTGCCGTCACGGAGCCGGGATCGACGCCAGGTCGATCTCGGGGCAGTCCTTCCAGAGCCGCTCGAGCTGGTAGAACTCGCGCTCGTCGGCGTGCTGCACGTGGACCACGATGTCGCCGAAGTCGATGAGCACCCACCGTCCCTCACGCTGGCCCTCTCGCCGGATCGGCTTGCAGCCATAGTCCCGCAGCCGGTCCTCGATCTCGTCGACGATGGCCCCCACCTGGCGCTCGTTGCTGGCGGAGGCGATGACGAAGATGTCGGTGAGGGCGAGCTGATCGCTGACGTCGATGGCCTGGACGTCCTGGGCGATCTTCTCCTCGGCGGCCAGGGCGGCCACCTTGGCAAGCGTCAGGGCGCGTTCTGTGGCGGGCACGGTTCTCCTAGGTGCGGGGGGCTGCGACGGCCGCGTTCGCGGCATACAGGCTGTACTTGTTGATGTACTGCACGACGCCGTCGGGGACGAGGTACCAGACGGGCTGACCCTCGGCGACCCGGCCCCGGCAGTCGGTGGAGCTGATGGACATCGCGGGCACCTCCTGGAGGGTGATGTTCTCGGTCGGCAGGCCCTTGTCGCTGAGGACGTGGCCCGGGCGGGTGACGCCGATGAAGTGGGCGAGGCCCCACAGCTCGTCAACGTCCTTCCAGGTGACGATCTGGGCGAGGGCGTCGGCGCCGGTGATAAAGAAGAGCTCGGCGTCGGGGCGTTGCCTGCTGAGGTCGCGCAGGGTGTCGATCGTGTAGGTCGGGCCGTCGCGCTCGATGTCGACCCGGCTCACGGTGAACCGGGGGTTGGAGGCCGTCGCGATGACGGTCATGAGATAGCGGTGCTCGGCCGCGCTGACGTCCCGACCCTCCTTCTGCCACGGCTCACCGGTGGGCACGAAGACGACCTCGTCGAGGTCGAAACGCGCCTGTGCCTCGCTCGCCGCGACGAGGTGGCCGTGGTGGATGGGGTCGAACGTCCCGCCCATCACCCCGAGCCGCTGGCTCAGTGCTGACCCCGGCGCGTGTTGTGCCGGTCGGGGACCTTGTTCGCGGTGTTGCGGAAGGACCACAGCACGGCGAGCCCCGCGAGGAAGGCCCCGAAAGCGATCGCGGCGTAGGCGATCGGCGACATCGGGAGCTCGCGGGCGGCCTCCTCTGCGCGGACGAGGACAGGAAGAACGCTGGCTGACATGCGCCACAGCGTAGCGCCCCGTGGAGTTCACTCAGGCGACGACTCGGGTATGCCGGGTCAGCCGGTCGTCTCGTCCCTCCCGACGAGCGGTTCTCGAGACCGGTCCACACGAACCGCCCATCTCGTCCACAGATGAGCCATGGTCCACGCCGTACTGTGGAACGCATGAGCCCCGAGCTGTCCGTTGTCATCCCGATGTACAACGAGGAGGATGTGCTGCCCCTGCTCGTGGACCGGTTGCGCCCCCTCCTCGAGGGGCTGGGCACGGCATACGAGGTCATCGCGGTCGACGACGGCAGCACCGACCTGACCGCGGCGCTGCTGCAGCGCCTGCACCGGGAGTGGCACGAGTTCCGCGTGGTGCGGCTGCGCGCCAACGCCGGCCACCAGGCCGCCATCTCCGCTGGGCTGGTCAGTGCCCTCGGCGACTACGTCGTGACGATCGACGCCGACCTGCAGGACCCGCCCGAGGTGATCGTCGAGATGCTTGCGAAGGCCAAGGGTGAGGGGGTCGACGTCGTCTACGGGGTGCGCACCGACCGCTCCACGGACTCGGTCTTCAAGCGGGTCAGTGCCCGAGGCTTCTACGCCATGATCCGGACCATCTCCGGCACCAGCGCCCAGAGCGACGCCGGGGACTTCCGGCTGATGTCCCGGGCCACGGTCGACGCCATCAACGAGCTGCCCGAACACAACCGGGTCCTGCGGTTCATCGTGCCCGCGCTCGGCTTCCCGTCCGACGCGGTCGACTACCGGCGCGAGGAGCGGGCCGCCGGCACCTCGAAGTACCCCCTGCTCAAGATGCTCAAGCTGTCGGTCGACTCGGTGACGGGCTTCTCGATGGCGCCCTTGCGCCTCGCCACCCTGCTCGGCCTCGGCGGCGGGGCCCTGGCCGTGCTGCTCGGGGTCTTCGCGCTCGTCGAGCGGGCCCGCGGTGAGGTTGTCGCCGGGTGGACCTCGACCGTCGTCATCGTCGCCGCCGTCGGCGCGGCCCAGCTGCTGTGCCTCGGGCTGCTCGGCGAGTACATCGGCCGGATGTACACCCAGATGCAGGGGCGACCGACCTACTTCATCGCCTACGACTCCCTGACCGCCTCGGTCGGGCGGCACGGACCGACGGACACCCCGCTCCCGCCGGAGCCCCGGGAGCCCCGGGTGCGGGCGGTGCGGCGTGGCCCGGGGTCACGGGCGGACCCCCCCGCGGCGACGCCCTCCCGGGTCAGCGACGTGGCCGGGCGGTGACGAGCAGGCTCACTCCGGGCAGCTGCCTGACAGGCAGGTAGCGCTCCGCGGTGATGATGGCGCGCAGCCCCGCGTTGACGACGGGATGCAGGTCGTCGAGGTCGCTGCCGGACGTCTTCCTGCGCCGCATCGCGACGACCGGACGCAGCAGGACGTTCCAGGACGTCATGTCGACGATGTCGAAACCACCCCGGTGGAGCACGCTCGAGAGCGTCTCGCGGGTGTAGCGGCGCACGTGGTCGACGGCCTCGTCGTGGGCGGACCAGAGCCTCGGGTCGGCCGGGACCGCCACGAGGAAGGTGCCGCCGCGGCGCAGCGTCCGGCGGACCTCGCTCACCGCGAGGTCGTCGTCCTCGATGTGCTCGAGGATGTCGAAGGCCACGACGAGGTCGATCGACCCGTCCTCGAGAGGCAGCCTCGTCGCGTCGGCCCGCAGCGTGTCCAGCCCGCGCTCGTGTGCCACCTCGGCCCCCTCGGAGCCGAACTCCAGGGCCACGGGACGCCAGCCGAGCTCGCGCAGGACGCGGGTGTTCCCACCGCCTGCCGCGCCGATGTCGAGGGCGTCCCCGGGCCGGAGCCCGTCCAGCGACTTCGCCAGGAGGTGGCGCCGCTCGCGGTACCACCAGTGGGTGTCCTCGAGCGCGGCCAGCTTGCGTACCTCAGTGCCTTCCACGGTCGGTCATCATGCCAGTGCCGGACCCCCGCGACGAATCACGCCACGGATCAGCCGCCGGACCACGCGCCGAATCAGGAGCGGATCTGGCCGTCGCCCTCGACGATCCACTTGGTCGTCGTCAGCTCGGGCAGCGCCATCGGACCCCGGGCGTGCAGCTTCTGCGTCGAGATGCCGATCTCGGCGCCGAACCCGAACTGGCCCCCGTCGGTGAAGCGGCTCGAGGCGTTGACCATGACGACCGCGGCGTCGACCTCGGCGGTGAACCGGCGGGCCGCCGCGCGGTCCTCGGTGACGATGACCTCGGTGTGCTGGGTGCCGAAGGTCTCGATGTGCTCCAGGGCCGTGTCCAGGTCGGGGACGGTGCGGACGCTCATCTCGAGCGAGTGCCACTCCGTGCCGAAGTCACTCTCGGACGCGAGGCTGTATGCCGCGCCCGCCGCCTGCGCGTGCTCCCCGACCTCGGATGCGGTGTGGAGGACCACCCCGGCTGCGCCCAGCTCGGCGAGGACCTTCGGCAGGAACGCCTCGGCGACGTCCTCGTGGACGAGGAGCGACTCTGCGGCGTTGCAGACGCTGGGCCGGTGGGTCTTGGAGTTCAGGACGATCGTCAGGGCCTTGTCCAGGTCGGCAGCCCGGTCGACGTAGACGTGGTTGATCCCGATGCCGGTCTCGATGACCGGCACGGTGGACTCGGTGACCACGGTGCGGATCAGGTCGGCGCCGCCGCGCGGGATGACGAGGTCGACCAGCCCCCGGGCGGTCATCAGGGCGCGGACGGCGTCGTGGCCACCACCGTCGAGGAGGGTGATCGCGTCGGGCGACAGTCCCTGCTGCTCGAGGCACGCCCGCATCGTGGCGACGAGGGCCCGGTTGCTGGAGCCGGCCGCCGAGCCACCCCGCAGGATGACGGCGTTGCCACTCTTGAGCCCGAGCGCGGCAGCGTCGACGGTGACGTTGGGCCGGGCTTCGTAGATCATCCCGACGACACCCATCGGCACCCGCACCTGTCGGATCTGCAGGCCGTTCGCGAGTGTCGAGCCGCGCACGACCTCGCCCACCGGGTCGGGCAGTGCGGCGATGTCGCGCACCGCCTGGGCGATCTCGCCGACGCGCTTGGCGTCAAGCATGAGCCGGTCGAGCAGTCCCTCGGCCATTCCCTTCTCCCGGCCGCGCCCGAGGTCCTGGGCGTTGGCGTCGACGATCTGCTGGGTCGCCGCGTCCAGCGCGTCGGCGAGCGCCAGCAGAGCCTCGTCCTTGCCGGCTCGCGACATCAGGGCCAGCTGCCGCGCGGCGACGCGAGCCTTTTGGGCGAGGCCGGCGACCTGCGAGACGACGAGGGGATCAATCTGAGCGGACATGTGCCAAGCGTACGTCCACGCCGTGGTGCGACCCGGGCGCTTCCCAGTGCGGGCCGGGCGCTTCCCAGTGCCGGGCCGGGCGCTTCCCAGTGCCGGGCCGGGCGCTTTCCAGAGCGGGCCCGGGCGCTCCCCCGTGCGGCCCGGGCCCGGTGCCGGCCGCCCCAGCCTGCACATGTTGCGGCTGGGACCGCATCTGGTCGCCCTGAGCACGGGTATGTGCGGCGCCGGCCGCAACATGTGGGAGAACGGGGGCGGCGCCGGCCGCAACATGTGGGGGACGGGGGCGGCGCTGGCCGCAACACGCGGGGGGTGGGGGGAGGCGGCGGAGCTGAGCGTCACCCCACAGGATGGACCCGCCCGCGGCGTGAGGTCGGGGCGATGACGAGCTCGGCGACGTGGTCCTTGAGGGCGGACCGGGCGCGCATCGACAACCCTTGGTCAGTGATGAGCAGGTCGACGTCGGCGAGGTCGATGATCGTGCTCAGCCCGACGACCCCCCACTTGGTGTGGTCGGCGAGGATGCACACCTGTCGGGCCGCGGCGATCATCGCCCGGTTGGTCTCGGCCTCGACGAGGTTGGGAGTGGTCAGTCCGGCGTGCAGGTCCATCCCGTGGACGCCGAGGAAGAGCCGATCGACGTGCAGCGAGCGGAGCGCGGCGACTGCGACCGGGCCGACAAGGGCGTCGGAGGGGGTCCGGATGCCGCCGGTGAGGACCACCGTCTGGCCGACGGTGGCCGACTCGTGGAGCAGCTGCGCGACGGGCACCGAGTTCGTCACCACGGTGATGTCCGGGACACTGCGCAGACACTGGGCCAGCTCGTAGGTGGTCGTGCCGGCCGAGATGGCCACAGCCGACCCCGGCTCGACGAGCGAGGCGGCGTGCTCGGCGATCGCCCGCTTCTCGCGCGTCATCAGGGCGGACTTGACCTGGAAGCCGGGTTCGTGGGCGCTGGCGTGGCCGACGGACAGGGCACCGCCGTGGACCCGCTCGACGCGACCTTCCTGGGCGAGGTGCTCAATGTCGCGGCGCACGGTCATGTCGGAGACGCCGAGGTGCTCGACGAGGTCCGACACCCGGACCGCGCCCGACTCGTCGACCATCGTGAGGATCGTCGCGCGTCGTTGGCTGGCGAGCACGGGTCAGTCCTCCCGGACGACCGCGACGCCACCAGGGCGCAGCACCACGGTCCCCTCGACCCGGGCGTCTGCCACGAGGTCGTGCCCGACGGCGGCGATCTCGTGCTCCGCGTGGGTGTGGTTGAGCAGGAACAGCCAGGACCGGCCGTCGTCCCCGCTGCGTCGCACGCACTCGACACCGTCGGGGGCCTCTGCCACGGGCTCGACCCTGCCGTCCTCGAGCAGCTCGCCCAGGAGTGCGTCGAGGGCGTCGTCGTCGAGCAGGGTGCTGAGATACCACGCCGCGCCCGTCTCGACCTCACGGCGGGTCACCGCCGGCCGGCCACTCAGCGGACCCTCGGCATATCGCTGGCGCACGCTCTCGTCCGGGGCCCGGACGTCCTCCGACCAGATCCTCCCCCGGGCCCCCGACTCGAGCCCCACGCTCTCCCCTGCCCGCAGGGGAAAGAACTCCTCGACCCGGACCCCGAGGAGATCCCGGAACGCCCCGGGATAGCCCCCGAGCCGGACGTGGTCGTCCTCGTCGCTGATGCCCGAGAAGAAGGTCACAAGGACCTGCGCCCCGGCGGCGGGCGCCGCGGCGATCGCGTCGGCGTGCGCGTCGGAGACGAGATAGAGGGTGGGGACGACGATGACCGCGTAGCCCGACAGGTCGTGGCCGGGGTGGACGAGGTCGGCCGTGACCCCCCGGCGGCGCAGCAGGCCGTGGACGGTCCGTGCCGTGAGGGAGTACTCGAGCAGTGCGGACGGCATGGCCGGTCCGGATGCCGCCCAACCAGCCTGGTAGTCCCAGAGCAGGGCTACCCGCGACTCGACCCGGCTGCCGAGCAGCTCCCCCAGCCGGCCGGCGATGGCGCCCAGCTCGCACACCTCGCGGAAGCGTTCGCTGTCGGGCCCGGCGTGGGGCACGAGGGCCGAGTGGAACTTCTCCGAGCCCGAGCGCGACTGGCGCCATTGGAAGAAGCCGATGGCGTCGGCCCCCCGGGCGACGTGCGCCAGGCTGTCCCGGATCGTCTGGCCGCGGTCCTTGGCACGGTTGACCGGCTGCCAGTTCACGGCACTCGTCGAGTGCTCCATGAGGAGCCAGGGTCGCCCCCCGGCGATGCCACGGGTGAGGTCCGCGCTGAAGGCCAGCTCGGCGCGGGGGTCCTCGAAGACGTCCACGACGTAGTGGTCGGTGCTGACGACGTCCTGGTCGGCGGCCCACTGGTGGTAGTCGAGGTGGCGGAAGTGGCTCATCGTCATGAAGTTCGTCGTCACGGGCACCCCGGGCGACAGCTCGTTGAGGACGGCCTTCTCGGCGCGGTAGAAGTCGAGCAGCGTGTCCGAGCCGAACCGGGCGTAGTCGAGCTGCTGGGTCGGGTTGGCGAACGCCGTCGTGCGCCGCGGCGGCAGGATCTGCTCCCACTCGGTGTAGCGCTGGCTCCAGAACGCCGTCCCCCAGGCCTCGTTGAGGGCGTCGAGGTCGGGGTAGCGCGAACGGGCCCATCGCCGGAACGCCCCCGCGCAGGTGTCGCAGTAACAGGGCAGGTTGTGACAGGCGTACTCGTTGGAGACGTGCCACAGGGCCAGCGCCGGGTGGTCACGGTAGCGCGACGCCAGGTGCGCGGTCAGGGCGAGGGCGTGCTCGCGGTAGACCTCCGAGCTCGGGCACCACGCCTGCCGGCTGCCCGGCCAGAGCGTGTGTCCGTCCCGGTCGACGGGCAGCGTCTGGGGGAACGCGGACGAGAACCACGGCGGCGGGGTGGCCGTGCCGGTTGCGAGGTCCACGGCGATCCCGGCGTCTCCGAGCAGGTCCATGATCTCGTCGAGCCAGTCCGTCTGGTATTCGCCCTTGGCCGGCTCGAGCCAGGACCACGAGAAGACGCCCAACGTGACGAAGGAGACCCCCGCCTCGCGCATCAGCACGATGTCCTCGGGCCAGGTGGCCCGCGGCCACTGCTCAGGGTTGTAGTCGCCACCGAAGGCGAGACGGGTGCTGGGCCAAGCGCGCATGAACGCCAGTGTTGGGCCCTCTGCTCCCAAAGTCAACACAAAGCAACACCCGGGTCCGGGAGGCCGGCGCTGACGTCCGCAGCGAGCGGACTCGGGGCAACGTGGTGAGACACCTACAGATCCGACACATTGCGGTTCAGCAACGCGACGAGCAGACCCCTTGACACGCCACCGTGAGCGGGTCATCCTCAGTTCGGTAATGATCGGTTCTGGTCGTTCGTGTTGCTTCCGTCAGTAACGATTCCATCAGTCACGATTCCGTCAACGTCGAAGGAGATCGTCATGCCTCGCCCCTCCTCTGAGGCCGAGTACCTCGCCCGGCTGGTGCCGCCCTCGGCTCACGCGCTCTCTCGCCGAACCCTCCTGCGCGGCGCCATCGGGGCCGGCAGCCTGCTGGCCACACCGGCGTTGCTGTCGGCGTGCGGCAGCGGCAGCTCGCCGAGCACGGGTGGCGCGTCGGGTGGCGCTGGCGCAGCCACCGGCACCGTCGGTCTCGGCTCGAACCAGTCGGATGCCATTCCGAAGGCGGCCGTGCAGTCGGTCATCGACGCGTTCCAGAAGGCCAACAGCGGCCTGACGGTGAAGATCAACACCATCGACCACAACTCGTTCCAGGAGAACATCAACAACTACCTGCAGGGCGCGCCGGACGAGGTGTGGTCCTGGTTCTCCGGCTACCGGATGCGCTTCTTCGCGTCCAAGGAGCTCGCCGGCGATGTCTCCGACGTGTGGTCGGGAATGAGCGGCATGTCGGATGCCCTCAAGAAGGCCTCGACCGGCGACGACGGCAAGCAGTACTTCGTGCCCTCGACCTACTATCCCTGGGCGGTCTTCTATCGCAAGAGCGTCTTCGCCGAGAAGGGCTACGCCGCCCCCAAGACCCTGGACGAGCTCAAGACGCTCGGTGCCAAGATGCAGAAGGACGGCCTCACCCCGATCGCGTTCGGCGACAAGGACGGGTGGCCCGCGATGGGCACCTTCGACCAGCTCAACCTGCGGATCAACGGGTTCGACTACCACATCAGCCTGATGGCCGGCAAGGAGGACTGGAGCGGCGACAAGGTCAAGAAGGTCTTCGACACCTGGAAGGGACTGCTCCCCATCCACCAGCCCGACTCCCTCGGGCGGACGTGGCAAGAGGCGGCCCAGAGCCTGCAGCAGAAGAAGTCCGGTATGTATGTCCTGGGAGCCTTCGTCGCGCAGCAGTTCACCAAGGGAGCCGAGCAGGACGACCTCGACTTCTTCAACTTCCCCGAGGTCGACTCGACCATCGGGTCGGACGCCATCGAGGCGCCGATCGACGGGTACATGATGGCCAAGCGGCCCAAGAACGAGGCCGGGGCCAAGAAGCTGTTGGCCTATCTCGGGTCGGCGGACGCGCAGAACCTCGCGGTGAAGGCGGACCCGAGCGTGATCGCCACGAGCGACAAGGCCGACACGACGGCATACACCGCCCTCCAGAAGAAGTCCGTGGAGTTCGTCAAGCAGGCCAAGTCCATCGCGCAGTTCCTCGACCGCGACACCCGCCCCGACTTCGCCTCCACGGTGATGATCCCGGCGCTCCAGTCCTTCATCAAGACCCCCGACGACATCGACGGGCTGGTCAAGGGCATCCAGCAGCAGAAGCTCAGCATCTTCACCAGCTGATCGTCCGCGGACGACCGACGCAGGGAATCCTCGTGGCCAAGTACAAGGGCATCAACCAGCTCGACGGCATTGACCGCGTCGTCGTGGCCCTCATGATCATCGTCCCGACGCTGCTCGTCGTCGCGCTCGTCTGGCTGCCGGCCGTCGGGTCGGTCCTGCTCTCCTTCACCAACTGGGACGGGATCGGCCCGGTGTCCTCGGCAAAGGTCGTCGGGCTGAAGAACTACACCGACGTCGTCACCATCTACCCGCCGTTCTGGCCCGCGGTGCAGCACAACCTCATCTGGTTCGCGGTGATGTTCTTCATCGCCACCCCGCTGGGGATGTTCCTCGCCGTCCTGCTCGACCGGGAGATGAAGGGCTCACGGGTCTACCAGACCGCCTTCTACCTCCCGGTCGTGCTGTCGCTGGCCCTGATCGGCTTCATCTGGCAGCTGATCTACAGCCGGGACCAGGGCCTGATCAACGCCGTCACCGGGAGCACGATCGACTGGTACGGCGACCCGAGATACAACCTCTGGGCAGCGCTCCTGGCCTCCAGCTGGAGGCAGACCGGCTACATCATGCTGCTCTATCTGGCCGGCCTCAAGGGCGTCGACCCAACGCTGCGCGAGGCGGCCAAGGTCGACGGAGCGGGCGAGCGGACGACGTTCTTCCGGGTCGTCTTCCCGGTCATGGCGCCCATCAACATCATCGTCCTCGTCGTCACCGTCATCGAGTCCCTGCGGGCGTTCGACCTCGTATGGGTCATCAACAAGGGCCGCAACGGGCTGGAGCTGATCTCCACCCTCGTAACGAGCAACATCGTCGGTGAGGCGAGCCGGATCGGCTTCGGCTCGGCCCTGGCCACCTTCATGCTCATCATCTCCTCGGTCTTCATCGTCATCTACCTACGCATCGTCATGAGGGAGCAACGATGACGACCACCACGACATCGCCGCAAGACACCAGGGCAGTCACCGCGACCACTCGCCGCAAACCCACCACACCCGGGAGGGTGGCGCTGCAGGTCTTCCTCATCGTCATGTCCCTCGCCTGGCTCTTCCCGGTGCTCTTCGCGGTCATCAACTCCTTCCGGGACTACAGCTACACGGCCGCCAACGGGTACATCTCCTTCGGGGGGTTCACCCTGCAGAACTACGTGAACTCGTGGCAGCAGGCCGACTTCGGTCACTCGCTGCTCAACTCGGCAATCATCACCATCCCGGCCGTGGCGCTCACGCTCTTCCTGTCGTGCTGCATCGCGTTCGTCGTCGCCCGGTTCTCGTTCCGGTTCAACCTCGCCCTGCTCGGTCTGTTCACCGCCGCCAACCTCCTGCCCCCGCAGGCCCTCCTCATCCCGGTCTACCGGATGTTCCGTGCCATCCAGGTGCCCTTCTGGGTCAGCGACTCGGGCACCCTCCTCAACAGCTACTACGGCCTCATCGCCGTCAACGTCGCCTTCCAGACCGGCTTCTGCGCCTTCGTCCTCAGCAACTACATGAAGACGATCCCCCGTGAGCTCTACGAGTCCGCGGTGGTCGACGGGGCGAGCGTGCTGCGCCAGTTCTTCCAGCTGACGCTGCCCCTCTGCCGGCCACCGCTCGCCGCGCTGGCGACGCTCGAGGTGACGTGGATCTACAACGAGTTCTTCTGGGCGACGGTGTTGCTGCAGTCGGGCGACAAGTATCCCGTCACCAGCTCGCTGAACAACCTGCGCGGCCAGTTCTTCACGGACAACAACCTCGTCGCCGCCGGCTCCGTGATCGTCGCGCTGCCCACCCTCATCGTGTTCTTCGTCCTCCAGAAGCAGTTCGTCGCCGGCCTGACCCTCGGTGCGACGAAGGGCTGAGCCGTCAGAGGATGACGAGGTCGTCGCGGTGGATGACCTCGCGCTCGTACTGCGGGCCGAGCTCCCTGGCGAGGTCCTTCGTCGAGCGGCCGAGGAGCCCGGGCAGCTCGTCCGAGGAGTAGTTGACCAGCCCACGGGCGACCGGACGGCCGTCGGCGGCACACACGTCGATGGGGTCGCCGTCGGCGAACCGGCCCTCGACGGCGGTGATCCCGGCCGGCAGCAACGACTTGCGGCGCTCGACGACCGCCGCGACCGCGCCGTCGTCGAGGATGACCCGGCCCTGCGGCGTCGTCGCGTGGGCCAGCCACAGCATCCGCGACGTGCGCCGTGTCCCGGTCGGGAGGAAGACCGTGCCGACCTCCTCCCCGGCCAGCGCCTCCTTCGCCCGGTCCGCCGAGGTGAGCAGCGCCGTGATCCCCGCCGCGTTGGCGATGGCGGCCGCCTCGATCTTGGTGGCCATGCCGCCGGTGCCGACCGACGAGCCCGATCCCCTGATGACGATCCGCTCGAGGTCGACCGGTCCGGTCACGAGCGGGACCCGGGTCGAGCCGGGGCGCGACGGTGGTCCGTCGTAGAGCGCGTCGACGTCCGAGAGCAGGACGAGCGCGTCGGCGTGCACGAGGTGGGCCACGAGCGCTGCGAGCCGGTCGTTGTCACCGAACCGGATCTCGTGCGTCGCCACCGTGTCGTTCTCGTTGACGACCGGGACGACGCCGAGCTCGAGCAGCCGGTCGAGGGTGCGACGGGCGTTGGCGTAGTGGCTGCGCCGGGTTACGTCGTCGGCGGTGAGGAGCACCTGGCCGACGGTGAGCCCGTGGGCGCCGAAGGCGTGCTGGTATGCCGCGACCAGGGCTCCCTGCCCCACGCTGGCGGCCGCCTGCTGGGTGGCGAGGTCACGAGGGCGCCGACTGAGGTCGAGGGGGCCGAGCCCTGCGGCGATCGCCCCGGACGAGACGAGCACGATCGCGTCGCCCTGCTTGCGGCGGGCGGCGAGGACGTTGACGAGCGCCACGAGACGGGCGGTGTCGAGGCCACCGCCGGGGCCCGTCAGCGACGACGAACCCACCTTGACGACGAGACGTCGGGCGGTGGCGATGACGGACCGGGAGGGCACCCGGTGAGTCTATGGAGCGTCGGCGGACCCGGGGGTTCGGTCCGGATGCCGACCCCTGCCCCCGCCTACCGGGTGGAGGTATATCCGAGCGCTAGACGTCTCGGATATACCTCCACCCGAAGAGTTTGGGACGTGGGTCAGCCGTCCTCGTCGTTCTTGGCCGTGGCCCAGTGGCCGGCCCGGCGCTCGGCCTCGAGCTCGGCCTGCGTCGACTGCCGCGCAACGTATCGGTCATGGGCCGCTTCGCGCTTCTCGTCGCGCGAGAGGCGACTCGGCTGGTCGAGGCGCAGGTCTGTGCCACGCTGGCCCAGCAGCTCGGCGCCGGCCTGCATCGTCGGCTCCCAGTCGAAGACGACGGCGTCCTCGGCGGCACCGACGACCACGGTGTCCCCCGAGAGGGCGCCCGCCCTGAACAGGGCCGCTTCGACTCCGAGTCGACCCAACCGGTCGGCGAGGTAGCCGACGGCCTCGTCGTTGCTGAAGTCGGTCTGACGGATCCAGCGCGTCGGACGCTCGCCCACGACGCGGTAGAGCACGCCGTCCGTGGTGTTCTCCCGCACGACGGTGAAGCCGGAGTCGTCGACGGACCGGGGGCGCAGGACCACCCGGGGCGGGACGACGTTCTCGATCAGCCTGCGGGCCTCGGCGACCTCACGGGCAAGGGCGAACATCAGCTCCTTGAGCCCGGTCCGGGCCACGGCGGAGACGATGAAGACCTGCAGGCCGCGCGCTTCGAGGTCGTCCTTCACCAACTCGGCGAGGTCGAGGGCCTCGGGGACGTCGGACTTGTTGAGGACGACGATGCGGGTGCGCTCGGCGAGCGGACGGCCACCGAGGTCGGCGTCGGGCACGTAGAGCGCGAGCTCCTCCTCGATGACGTCGAGGTCGCTCATCGGGTCGCGCCCCGGCTCGAGCGTCGCGCAGTCGATGACGTGGACGAGCACCGAGCACCGCTCGACGTGGCGCAGGAACTCCAGGCCCAGGCCCTTGCCCTCGTGCGCGCCGGGGATCAGCCCGGGCACGTCGGCGATCGTGTATCGGGTGTCGCCCGCGCTGACGACGCCGAGGTTGGGCACGAGCGTCGTGAACGGGTAGTCGGCGATCTTGGGTCGGGCCGCCGAGAGCACCGCGACGAGCGAGGACTTGCCCGCGGACGGGAAACCGATCAAGGCGACGTCGGCGAGAGACTTCAGCTCGAGGACGACGTCCAGCGCCTCCCCGGGCTCACCGAGCAGGGCAAAGCCGGGAGCCTTGCGGCGCGCCGAGGCGAGGGCCTTGTTGCCGAGCCCGCCACGGCCGCCGCGGGCGATGACGTGCTCGGTGCCATGGCCGACGAGGTCGACGAGGATTCGCCCTCCGCCGTCCTTGACGACCGTGCCCTCGGGCACGGGCAGCACGAGGTCGCCGCCGTCGGCGCCGTTGCGCTCGTCGCCGGCGCCGGGCTTGCCGTTCGTCGCGTGACGGTGGGGGTGGTGGTGGTAGTCCAGCAGCGTCGTCGCCTGCGGGTCGACGCGCACGATGACCGACCCACCGCGGCCGCCGTTGCCGCCGTCCGGACCACCGAGCGGTTTGAACTTCTCACGCTTGACCGATGCGACACCGTGGCCACCGGCACCGGCCGAGACGTGGAGAAGCACCCGGTCGACGAAGTTCGTCGCCATGATCGCCTCCTTCTCGGCCGCCAGGAGCAGCCGGTATGCCGTGGGACGGGGGACCCGGCATACCGGGCACCGGGGTGGTACGGGATCTGTCCGGTCAGGCCAGACAGGAGGGGGCGAGCCCCGTGGCCCGCCCCCTCCCGATGAGTGCTGCGGTCAGACTCAGGCGTCGACCGTGTCGGCCTGACGCGACGCGACCTGCTCGATGTTGACGGTCTTGCGACCGCGCCGGGTGCCGAACTTCACGGCGCCCGCGACGAGCGCGAAGAGCGTGTCGTCGCCGCCGCGGCCGACGCCGTCACCGGGGTGGAAGTGGGTGCCGCGCTGACGGACGAGGATCTCGCCCGCGTTGACGACCTGGCCGCCGAAGCGCTTCACGCCGAGGAACTGTGCGTTCGAGTCGCGACCGTTTCGGGTCGAGGACGCACCTTTTTTGTGTGCCATGTCAGTGCCTGCCTGTTGTCTTGGGTCGAGGACCGCGAAGGTCTCAGCCGTTGTTTTCGTTGATGGCCGTGACCTTGATCTGGGTCAGGTGCTGACGGTGACCCTGGCGCTTGCGGTAGCCGGTCTTGTTCTTGAACTTCATGATCGTGATCTTCGGCCCCTTGGCCGGCTTGACGACCTCTGCCGTGACGGTGACCTTGGCGAGCTTGGCTGCGTCGCTGGTCACGCTCGATCCGTCGACGACGAGGAGCGGAGTCAGGTCGATGCTGTCGCCGACCCCACCCTTGACCTTGTCGATGATGAGGACGTCACCGACGGACACCTTCTCCTGGCGGCCGCCAGCGCGAACAATCGCGTACACGTCGAGCTCACTCTCTACAGTCCTTCACGGTTGGTGCGCACTCTCAGTGACCGTCACGTCGTCCCCGGTGACGGGTTAGCGCAGGCGGTGCTGCGGTCAGCCTCGGGACACAGATCGGTGGGCGCACCGAGGAACGAGACTACCGGGTCGGGGTCGGTGGCACCAAACCGGCATGAGCTCACTCACCCGGCCCGCCCGAAGCCCCGCCCCGTGGCGGTCCCGCGGGGGCGACGACCCGTCCACGGCGGCGACGACCACGGCCCGTCAGGGCCGGGCTGGGCTCGGCGTGTTGGTCGCGCTCGTTCGGCTGCTCGTGCTCGTCGGGCTGCTCGTCGATCGGCGCGGCGGCAGGTGCCGCCTCCGGCGCGGAGACCCGGAGGCCGCTGTCGTCCGCATCCGAGTCGGTGTCGACGTCGGTGTCCACGTCCCCGACCCCGGCGACCTCGGCGACCTCGGGGGCGACGTCCTGAGCAACCACCTGCAGGTCACCGTCCTGCGCCACGAGAATCTCGGAGACCAGCTCGAGCTCCCCCTGCTGGTCGTCGAACGGCGCGCCCACGTGGGCGGCGTCGTCGAGCCCGGTCGGGCCGGTCGGGACGATGCGCTCCGCGGGCAGGTCGCCCCGCACGACGGCAGTGGGAATCTCCCCGCTCTTGAGGGCCGCCCCGTGCGCGGCAGCTGCGATCTGGGCGGCCGTCGGTCCCATGGAGCGGGGCGGGGCCGCCGGCTCGCTCGTCGCCGTGCCCTCGCGGCGGCCGCGAGACCCGCTCCGGGAGCCGGCACCGGATGCGCCGCCGCCTGCACCGGCGGAGCCCGAGGGGTTCGAGCCCGACCCACCCACACCGCCGGAGGCGGAGCCACCCTGCTCGGACTGTCCGTTGCCGGACCTGGCCACCGGGTCCGCGCGCACGATGATGCCCCGGCCGTTGCAGTGCTCGCAGACTTCGCCGAAGACCTCGATGAGGCCCGACCCGACTCGCTTGCGGGTCATCTGCACGAGGCCGAGCGAGGTCACCTCAGCCACCTGGTGCTTGGTCCGGTCCCGGCCGAGGCACTCCAGGAGGCGGCGGACGACGAGATCCCGGTTGGCCTCGAGGACCATGTCGATGAAGTCGATGACGATGATGCCGCCGATGTCGCGCAGCCTGAGCTGACGGACGATCTCCTCGGCCGCCTCGATGTTGTTCTTGGTCACCGTCTCCTCGAGGTTGCCCCCGGAGCCGATGAACTTGCCCGTGTTGACGTCGACGACCGTCATCGCCTCGGTGCGGTCGATGACGAGGGAGCCGCCTGAAGGCAGCCAGACCTTGCGGTCCATCGCCTTGGCGATCTGCTCGTCGACGCGGTAGTGGGTGAAGAGGTCCTCCTCGCTCGTCCACCGGGTGATCCGGGCGGCGAGGTCCGGGGCGACGGTGCCGACGTAGTCGGAGACCTCGTCCCAGGCCTGCTGGCCGGCAACGACGAGCGAGGCGAAGTCCTCGTTGAACACGTCACGAATGACGCGCACGGTCAGGTCGGGCTCGCCGTGGAGCAGCAGGGGGGCGTTACCGCTCTTGGCCTTGCCCTTGCCCTTGCCGGAACCGGACGCCTCGGCCTTCGACCTGATGTCCTCCCAGGTGGCGCTCAGCCGCTCGACGTCGGCGCGCAGCTCCGCCTCGGACGCGCCCTCGGCCGCGGTGCGGACGATGACGCCGGCCGACTCGGGGACGACCTCCTTGAGGATCTTCTTGAGGCGGGCCCGCTCGGTGTCGGGCAGCTTGCGCGAGATCCCCGTCATCGAGCTGTCGGGGACGTAGACGAGGTAGCGGCCGGGCAGGGAGATCTGGGAGGTCAGACGAGCGCCCTTGTGACCGATCGGGTCCTTGGTCACCTGCACCAGGACGCTCTCGCCGGACGAGAGGGCGTGCTCGATCCGCTTCGGCGCGTGGGCGTCGAGGCCCGCGGCGTCCCAGTTGACCTCACCGGCATACAGGACGGCATTGCGGCCCTTGCCGATGTCGACGAAGGCCGCCTCCATGGACGGGAGGACGTTCTGGACCCGGCCGAGGTAGATGTTGCCGGCCATCGAGACGGTCGTCTCCTGGGAGATGTAGTGCTCCACGAGGACGCCGTCCTCGAGGACGCCGATCTGCGTGCGGTCGTCCTTGTTGCGCACGACCATGACCCGCTCGACGCTCTCTCGGCGGGAGAGGAACTCGGCCTCGGTGATGATCGTGCGGCGCCGGCCCGCCTCGCGCCCCTCTCGGCGACGCTGCTTCTTGGCCTCGAGGCGGGTCGACCCCTTGAGGCCGGTGACCTCGTCCTTCTGCTCGCGCTCTCGGCGCGGTTCGCGCACCCGGGTCACGACGCCCGGCGCGTCCTCGGTCTCGCCCGAGGAGCCACTGCGGCGCCGGCGGCGCGTGCGACGACGGCTCCCCCCCTCGGCCTCGTCCATGTCGGGTCCGCCGTCGGCGTCGTCCGGGCCGGACGTGGAGGTCTCGTCGGAGAGGTCCTGCTGGTCCTGGGACGCGGTCCGGCCGGGGGTGCGTCCGGACGGCTGGCCGCTCGCGGTGTCGTCGGGACCGTCGGAGTCGCTCCCGCGACCACGGCGTCCCTTGCCCCCACGACGGCGGCGGCGGCGGGGACCGTCCGAGGAGTCCTCGGACTCGTCGGTGTCGTCCCTGAGCTCGCTGTCGTCCTCGCGGTGGTCGGTGTCGCTCGAGGAGGCCGGGGTCCGGTCGCCGACCGCGAGATCCGCAGCGCCCCCCAGATCCTCGGTCGGGTCGGGCAGGTCGGAAGGGTCGGGCACGGTCCGAGGCGCCGCAACGGGCGCCGAGGCCCGCCGGGACCTCGTGGTGCGGGCAGGGGCCTGAAAGAGCACGCCGAGCGCCGGGACGCCAGATCCCTCGGCGCCGCTCTGCTCCGGGTCCGGCTGCTCCGCTGCCGGCTCTGGCGCGATCCGCTCCGCGGCCGGCTCCGTGGCGGCAGGCAGCTCGACACCGCGGGCATCGGCGGGCGCCTCGCCGGGGTCGAGCACAGACGGGAGGCCGTCACCGACCGAGGGGGCGGCCGCGGCTCGGGTCGCGGCAGCCCGGCCGCGTCGGCGGCGGGGAGTGGCAGGTGCCGTCTCAGATGCTGCCGTGGTGGCGCTCTCCCCGGCCTCGGGATCTGCGACCAGGCGCGTCACGGGCGGCAGGGGGGCGGTGGGCTCCGCCTGGTGGACGGGAGGCTCGGCCGGCTCGGTCTCGGCGGGCTCAGGAGCCACGACCGGGGCGGCGGCCTTGCGGCTGGCGCGCTTGCGGGCGGCCTTCTTGGCCGGGGCGGCGTCAGGGCCAGCGGCGTCCGTGGTGGCGACGTCAGGGCCAGCGGCGTCCGTGCTGGCGGCGTCCGGAGCGGGAGGCGCCGTCGTGCGGGTGGCGCGTTTGCGGGCCGTCTTCTTGGCGGCCTTGGGGGGGGCGGTGGCCTCGTCGGCCACAGAGGCCGGTTCCGGGGCCTCGACCTGGTCGGTGACCGGCTCGTCGACCTGGGTGGGGGTGGTGTCTTGCGTGGAAGCCATCTGGCTTTCCTCTCCGTCGCCACGCGGTGAGGACCCACACCCGACCCTTTCGGGCCCATCTTCGCCGCGTGTGCGGTATGCGTCGTCACTGTCGCGGACGCGTCAGGACGGAAGTCGTCGTGCTACAGGGGAGTCGGCTCGCGGTGTGTGCGCGGCACCAGCTCAACTGCCGTCGGCCTTCTCGTCGGCAGCCAGTGGATCAGCCACCCTCACGGTTGCGTCCTTCAGCGGACCTTGGGCCAGCCGCGTCACCAGTGGTGGCGTCAGCGACTCCAGATCGGCAACTGCACGCAGCGCGGTCAGAATGTCGTCGGGGCGAACGGCCGGTGTGGTGTGCCGTACGACCAGTCGCAGTATCGCACACCTGCCCGCCCCCGACGGGACGACCTGCGGCGCGGCGTCCGTCACCGTGTCCGACATCGCGGCCCCGAGGAAGAGCACGGCGGAGCGCACGTCGAAGGTCCGGGGGCCGGTCTTGAAGGTCCGGGTGACCTCGACGCGCTCCTGCGCCAGGAACGTCGCGGCCACCTCAGCAAGCCGGTCGAGCTCCACGTCGCGAAAGGCCAGGACCCAGTCGCTGGCCTGCAGGCGGTCCGCCAGGGCCCCCGGGGCCGCCTCGACGACCTGGAGGATGTCGATGCCCTCGGGTAGCGCAGCGTCGAGCGCGGTCCGCACCGCGTCGAGGTCGACCCGCCGGGTCACCGAGATCTCGAAGTACTCGCTCTCGCTCGCGGTCCCGGTCGGCGCGGCGTTGGCGTAGGAGATCTTCGGGTGGGGGTGGAACCCGGCGCTGAACGCCATCGGGACGTCGGCACGCCTCAGGGCACGCTCGAGGGCGCGCTGGAAGTCACGGGTCGAGGAGAACCGCAGTCGTCCCCGCTTTGCGTAGCGCACGCGCAGCTTCTGCACGGCACGCTCGGGCGCCGGCCCCTCGGGAACACGCGGTCGACCCATGGCGGGCAGGCTACGCGATGGCACCTTTAGATGGTGGCCGCGTCGTCGTGACCGCCGCGACGGACCCGCAGACCCGCGAACACCGGCGGCGGCTCCCGCCAGATGTTCTGCGACGTGCCGGCACCGGCCCGCGCGACGGCCTCGAGGACCCGGTCCGGGGTGAGCGGCATGTCGATGTGGCGGACCCCCAGGTGGCTCAGGGCGTCCACGACCGCGTTCTGGACGGCGGGGGTGGACCCGACGGTCGCCGACTCCCCGATACCCTTGGCGCCCAACGGGTTCATCGGCGTCGGGGTCTCGGTGTTCGACACGGTGAAGACCGGGAACTCGGTCGCGGCCGGGATGGAGTAGTCGGCGAACGTCGCCGTCACCGGGTTGCCGTCGCCGTCGTAGGCGAAGTGCTCCCAGAGCGCCTGCGACATGCCCTGCGCCACTCCCCCGTGCTGCTGGCCGGCGACGATCAGCGGGTTGAGGACCCGTCCGCAGTCGTCGACGGCGATGTGCTGGCGCGGAGTGACGAGACCGGTCTCGAGGTCGACCTCCACGACGGACACATGGGCCCCGAACGGGAAGGTCGCATCCTTGGGCGCGAAGTCGTGCTCCGCCCGCAGCGGGGTCCCGTCGGCCGCTGCCCGGCCGGCCACCTCGTCCCAGCCGACCGACGCGTCCGGCACGCCGCCGACCCGGAAGCGCCCCTCCGAGAGCTCGATGTCCGCGGCAGCAGCCTCGAGGAGCACCCCGGCCACCTCCGTCGCCTGCGCCAGCACCGTGTCCGTAGCGAGGGAGACCGCGGTGCCGCCGAGCTGGAGCGAGCGCGAGCCACCGGTCCCGCTGCCCCGGGGCACGAGGGCAGTGTCGGACTGCTCGTAGCGGATCCGCTCCATCGGCACCCCGAGCCGGTCAGCGACGAGCATCGAGAAGGTCGTGGCGTGCCCCTGCCCGTGGGCCGAGGTCCCCGCCCGCACGGTCACCGCTCCGTCGTCACCCACCTCGACCACCCCCAGCTCGCCCGCCCCGCCGCCCGTGATCTCGGCGTAGCAGGCCACCCCGATCCCCAGCGCCCGCACGTCGCCACGCTCTCGCCGCCCGGCCTGCTCGCGCCGCAGCCCGTCGTAGTCCGCGACCCGCAGCGCCTCCGTGAGCGCGAGGTCGTAGTCGCCGTTGTCATAGGTCATCCCCGCGGACGAGGCGTAGGGGAAGGCGCTCGGCGCGATGAAGTTGCGGCGCCGGATCTCGACCGGGTCGAGCCCGAGCTCGTCCGCGGCGATGTCGACGATGCGCTCGATCATCGCTGCTGCCTCGGGCCGTCCCGCACCCCGGAACGCTCCCACGGGAGCGGTGTTCGTCAACGCCGCAACCCCGGCATAGTCGAGCTCGGTGATGTCGTAGACCCCCGGCGCCATGATGTAGGTCGTGCTGTGCGCGAAGGTGCCGCCGAACCCGGCATACGCCCCGCAGTCCCCGACGACCCGACATCGCAGCCCGGTGAAGCGGCCCTCGGCGCTCAGCCCGAGCTCGACGTACTGCACCTGCCCCCGGCCCTGCATCGACAGCATCGCCTCGGAGCGGGTCTCGGCCCACTTGACCGGACGCCCGAGCCGTCGCGCGGCGGCGATGACGACGCTGTGCTCCGGCGGGAGCCCCGCCTTGCCGCCGAACGCGCCCCCGACGTGCGGCGCGACGACCCGCACACGGTCCGGCTCGAGACCGAAGACCCGGGCGATGGCGGCCTTGGCGCCGTGCGGCATCTGCGTCGCGATGTATGCCGTGACGTCGTACTCCGCGTCCGGCCCGCCGGGGACGGCGAGTATGGCGTTGCCCTCCATCGGGGCGACGGCCAGCCGGGGGTTGGTGATCCGGGCTCGCGCGACGTGCGTGGCTCCGGCGAGCACGTCACGCTCGGGGCCGCGCTCCCCCGCCGCGATGTTGCCGGGGACGGCGTCGAACTGCAGCGGGGCTCCGGGGGCCAGCGCCTCCTCCATGTCGACGACGGCCGGCAGCGGGACGTAGTCGACGTCGACCAGCTCGGCGGCGTCGACGGCCTGGGCCCGGGTCGCGGCGACGACGAGGGCCACCGGCTCACCGACGAAGCGGACCCGGTCGGTCGCGAGCGGCGGTCTGGCGCAGTCCTTGTTGACGACGAAGAAGGTGAAGCCCGGCTTCAGATCCAGGTCGGCGGCGGTGAAGACCCCGACGACCCCCGGGGCAGCGCGAGCGGCGTCGACGTCCGCGACGCTCACCCTCGCGTGGGCCATCGGGCTGCGGACGAAGACGGCGTGCAGGGCCCCCTCCACGGTGAGGTCGTCGACGAAGTCACCGCGGCCCCGGAGCAGGTCGGGGTCCTCGACGCGGGGGACGGCGTTGCCCAGCAGTGATCCGGCCATGTTTGTGACTGTATCCGCTTGGGCCGCAAGAGCGCTCGGCGAGGGCTACGCCTTCGGGGTCCGGGCGGCCTTGCGCTCGGCACTCGCCCTGCGGATCATCTCGCGGCGCTCGTCGTCCTCGATCCGGGTCGCGTCCTCGAGCGTGGGGGCCGTGCCGCCGAGGCGGGCCGGGAGGTACTTCAGGTCCTCGCCCGTCATCGGCTCGTAGCCCTCCTGGAGGTCGTGGAGCAGCTGCGACATCACCTCGTGGATCCGGGTCGTTGCCTCGTCGATGCTCTCGCCGGGCGCGACGCGGATCGGGTCGCCGACGACGATGCGGATCGGGACGCAGGTGCGGCCCAGGCGCTTGGGGTGTCCCTTGGTCCAGACCCGCTGCGACCCCCAGATCACCATGGGGACCATCGGCACACCGGCCTCCTGGGCCATCCGGGCCGCCCCGTTCTTGAACTCCTTGAGCTCGAAGGAGCGCGAGATGGTGGCCTCTGGGAAGACCCCGACGAGCTCGCCCGCCCGCAGGTCGCGGACGGCGCGGACGTAGGACGCGCCCCCGGCCGATCGGTCGACGGGGATGTGCTTCATGCCGCGCATCAACGGGCCGCTGAGGCGGTGCCGGAAGACGCTGTCCTTGGCCATGAAGCGGATCAGGCGCTTGGACGCCCGGGCGGCCAGCCCGGCATACGTGAAGTCCAGGTAGCCGGTGTGGTTGATGACCACCACCCCGCCACCCGACAGCGGGACGTGGTGGGTGCCCGTGATGGTGAACGTCAGGCCCTGCAGGGCGAAGACACCGCGGGCGACAGCGACGACGGACGAGTAGACCGGCTCCATGCCGACAACCTACGGGACCTTCGCCGCCGCGGCGACGGACTGGCGTCGTCACCCCCCCGACCACCCCACGGTTGGGGTGCATCCCCGCGGGTCTGGGAGGATCACCCCATGACCAGTGACTCCGCCATCCGCGCCACACAGATCCCGGAGAAGCCGTCCGTCGACGGCCTCGAGGACAAGTGGGCCGCGGTATGGAAGGAGCAGGGCACCTACACCTTCGACCGGGCGAGTGCTCTGGCCGGCGGCCGCGAGCAGATCTGGTCGATCGACACCCCGCCGCCCACCGCGAGCGGGGCCCTGCACATCGGGCACGTCTTCGGCTACGCCCAGGCCGACTGCATCGCGCGCTACAAGCGGATGGCCGGCCTCGAGGTGTTCTACCCCATCGGCTGGGACGACAACGGCCTGCCGACCGAGCGCCGGGTGCAGAACTACTACGGCGTGCGCGGCGACGCGACCCTGCCCTACGACGAGGCGTTCGAGCCGCCGCAGCAGGGTGACACCGACGCATCCGGCAAGGCGGTGAAGCTGTCCGCGCAGCATCCGGTCAGCCGCCGCAACTTCATCGAGCTGTGCGACGTGCTCACCGTCAAGGACGAGCAGACCTTCGAGGAGACCTTCCGCCGGCTCGGGCTGTCGGTGGACTGGGACATCAGCTATCGCACCATCGACACCCGGTCGCGGGCGGTCTCCCAGGCCTTCTTCCTGCGCAACCTGGCGCGCGGCGAGGCCTATCAGGCCGAGGCCCCGGGCCTGTGGGACGTCACCTTCCAGACCGCCGTCGCGCAGGCCGAGCTCGAGGCGCGCGACTACCCCGGCGCCTACCACCGCGTCGCGTTCCACCAGCCCGACGGGACGCCGGTGTTCGTCGAGACGACCAGGCCGGAGCTGCTCCCGGCGTGCGTTGCGCTCATCGCCAACCCCGACGACGAGCGGTATGCCGGGTTGTTCGGCAGCACGGTGACCTCACCGCTGTTCGGGGTCGAGGTGCCCGTCCTCGCCCACCCGCTCGCCGAGATGGACAAGGGCGCCGGCATCGCCATGTGCTGCACCTTCGGAGACCTCACCGACGTGCAGTGGTGGCGCGAGCTGCGGCTGCCGACCCGCTCCGTCATCACCCGAGACGGCCGGATCCGGGCCGAGACGCCCGAGTGGATCAGCGCCGATGGTGGCCGGGCGCTCTTCGACCAGATGGCCACGAAGACGACGTTCTCGGCGCGCACCGCCGTCGTCGACGCGCTGCGCGAGTCGGGTGACCTCGACGGGGAGCCGACGGCCACCCAGCGCAAGGCCAACTTCTTCGAGAAGGGCGACAAGCCGCTCGAGATCGTCACCTCGCGACAGTGGTACATCCGCAACGGTGGCCGGGACGAGACGATCCGCGCCGAGATGATCGAGCGGGGCCGGGAGCTCGCGTTCCACCCGGCGTTCATGCGCTCGCGCTACGAGAACTGGGTGGGCGGCCTCAACGGCGACTGGCTGGTCAGCCGGCAGCGGTTCTTCGGCGTGCCGGTCCCGGTCTGGTACCCCGTCGATGCGCACGGCGATGTGGACCACGAGCACCCCATCGTGCCAAACGAATCCGCGCTGCCGGTCGATCCGGTGGCCGAGGCACCCGAGGGGTTCGAGGAGTCACAGCGCGACCAGCCGGAGGGCTTCACCGGTGACCCGGACGTCATGGACACCTGGGCCACCTCGTCGGTGTCCCCGCAGATCGCGGCGGGCTGGCTCGACGACCCCCAGCTGTTCTCGGCCGTCTTCCCGATGGACCAGCGGCCGCAGGGTCACGACATCATCCGGACGTGGCTCTTCGCGACGGTGGTCCGGGCACACTTCGAGCACGGATCGCTGCCGTGGCGCAACGCGACGGTCAACGGCTGGATCCTCGACCCCGACCGCAAGAAGATGAGCAAGTCCAAGGGCAACGCGACGACGCCCATCGGCATGCTCATCGAGCACGGCACCGACGCCGTCCGCTACTGGGCGGCCTCGGCGCGGATGGGCATCGACGCGGCCCTCGACACGGCCCAGATGAAGGTCGGCCGGCGCCTGGCGATCAAGGTCCTCAACGCGAGCAAGTTCGCGCTGTCCTTCGGCGAGGTCGACCCGTCCACCGAGTTGTCGTCGCTCGTCACGGCCCCGTTGGACCGCGCGATGCTCGCGGCCCTCGGGGCCGTCGTGGACCAGGCGACGACCGCCTACGAGGCGATGGACTACGCCAAGGCCCTTGAGGTCACCGAGTCGTTCTTCTGGACCTTCTGCGACGACTACCTCGAGCTCGTCAAGGACCGGGCCTACGGCGGGCGCGACGTCGAGGTCAGCGACGAGGAGGCCGCCTCCGCCCGGGCGGCACTGCGACTGGCCCTCGACGTCCAGCTGCGGCTGCTGGCCCCCGTCGCCGTCTTCGCCACGGAGGAGGTCTGGTCGTGGTTCCACGAGGGCTCGGTGCACCGCGCGCCGTGGCCGACCCGCACCGAGCTCGGGGATGCCGCAGACGGCCCCGCGGGCGCCGCCGACGACCCCGCAGGCGCCGGTGCTGCCCTGCTCGACTCCGTCGGCGCCGCCCTCGCCGGGGTGCGCAAGGTCAAGTCCGAGGCCAAGGTCGGCATGCGCGCCGAGATCGCCTCGATGACGTTGCAGGGCACCGAGATCCAGCTCGCCCACGTCCGCGCCGCCGAGGCCGACCTCAAGGCCGCCGGCCACGTCACGAGCCTCGCGTATGCCGTGGCCGGCACGCTCGCGGTCCGCGACGCCGAGATCATCCCGCCGGAGCCGAAGCAACGCGCCTGACCACGGGAGGGTGCATCAGCACCGGCTCGGCAGCACGGTGCACCAGGGGACGTCCCATCCCGCAACGCCCAGGCGCCGGGCGACGAAGCGGTGCACCGGCAACGGCGCCACCTGCCCCGTTGCCGGGTCGTAGAGGTCCAGCCCGGTCCCGGACCGCGACGGGAGGACGAGGGTGACGTGTCTGGGCAGGAAGGCACTGCCGACGTAGAGCAGCGCGGGTCGTCCCACCCCCACGCGCCGCGACAGCTCCGCGTGGCGTCGACGCAGCGCCACCGGGCTCCCGAGCCGGCACCACGAGACCCCGTAGCGCATCCCGACCTCGGCAGCGCCCGCCTCCAGCTCGAGCCGGGCCCCCCACGGCGGGGTGCCCAGCCGGCGCGGCCACGGCAGCTGGATCCGGCCGCCGGCGCCCACGAGATCGTTGGTGCGGCCCACGACCACCTGCTCGAAGGCGGCCACCCGGCGATCCGGCGTGTCGCCGGCCGGGAGGTCGTGACCGCTGGCGTCGCCCTCGACGACCCACCGGGCGAAGACCGGGTCGACGAGCATCCGCGCAACGGTCAGTGCTGCGGAGCCACAGGTGAACGCTGACTGCTGGACCGGCGCGCGGTCGCCGACGTGGATACGGAAGGGCTCGGGCATGCGTCCGATCCTGCCTCCTCGGTCGCTGCTCGACCGCGGTGGGCCCCCAGCCTGCTCACGGCATACCCGGGGTATGCCGTGCCTGCGTGGGTCAGGCGCTCTCCTTGCGCTGGCTGCGCTTGGCGCGGGCCGGGGCCTCACGGCGCACGATTGTCGGGTTGACGTTGTCGAGGACGACCTCGCGGGTGACGACCACGCGGGCGATGTCGTCCTCGCTCGGCACGTCGAACATCACCGGGAGGAGCACCTCCTCCATGATCGCGCGCAGGCCACGGGCGCCGATGCCGCGCAGCAAGGCCTGGTCGGCGACGGCCTCGATGGCGTCCTTGGTGAACTCGAGCTCTACCCCGTCGATGTCGAACATCTTCTGGTACTGCTTGATGAGGGCGTTGCGCGGCTCGGTGAGGATCTGGACGAGCGCTGCCTGGTCGAGGGGGCTGACCGTCGTGATGACCGGCAGCCGGCCGATGAACTCGGGGATGAGGCCGAACTTCATCAGGTCCTCGGGCATGACCTCGTGGATCGACTGGGCGAGGTCCTTGGGCGTGTGCAGCTCCGACCCGAAGCCGAGGCCCTTCTTGCCGTTGCGCGACTCGACGAGCTTCTCCAGCCCGGCGAACGCCCCACCGACGATGAACAGGACGTTCGTCGTGTCGATCTGGATGAACTCCTGGTGCGGGTGCTTGCGACCACCCTGAGGGGGGACCGACGCGGTCGTGCCCTCGAGGATCTTCAGCAGCGCCTGCTGCACGCCCTCACCGGAGACGTCACGGGTGATCGAGGGGTTCTCGCTCTTGCGGGCGATCTTGTCGACCTCGTCGATGTAGATGATGCCCGTCTCGGCCTTCTTGACGTCGTAGTCCGCGGCCTGGATCAGCTTGAGGAGGATGTTCTCGACGTCCTCACCGACGTAGCCCGCCTCGGTCAGCGCCGTCGCGTCGGCGATGGCGAACGGGACGTTGAGCATCTTCGCGAGGGTCTGCGCGAGGTAGGTCTTGCCGCACCCGGTCGGCCCGATGAGCAGGATGTTGGACTTGGCGATGTCGACGTGGTCGTTGTCCTTCTTGGCCGGGGCACCCTCCCCCGCCTGGATCCGCTTGTAGTGGTTGTAGACGGCCACCGCGAGCGCCTTCTTGGCGACGTCCTGGCCGATGACGTAGTTCTGCAGGAAGTCGAAGATCTCCCGTGGCTTGGGCAG
>NZ_JBKJPP010000204.1:0-2827 GCF_046595215.1 Lapillicoccus sp.
TTCATCAGGCCGAAGGTGCCGTCGGCGATCGCGGAGAGGAGCGGCGGGTGCCCGCCAGGTGCGCGATCGCTCGCAATCCTGTCCAGCAGGTCGATCGTCTCTCCCAGGGCCTGGCGCGCGCGGGTGGCGATGAACCCCTCGGGGCGCGGCCGGAAGTCCTCGTGCAGGGCACCGGCGGCCTCCATCACGTAGCGGACGTTCTGCAGGGCCAGGTCGCGGTCGCTCAGCCACGGGGTGACAACGGCTTCAGTCATCATCCCCACCAGCAGGATGCCCTGGCCGGTGAGAGCGCCGGCAAGGTTGAAGAACCCGTCCAGCAGGTAGCCGCGGAATACGTCCCCGGTCATGTGGCGTGTCGGTGGCATCCACTTAAGCGGCGCGTCTGGGAACAGCTCCCTCGCCAGCAGGGCGTGCGCAAGCTCGATCCTGAAGGAGTCGGGCAGCTCGGGATTGATCTCGAAGGCGTGTCCGAGGCCGAGCTGCCAGTCCTCGAGCCCGGCCTCCTTGGCGAAGAACTCGTTGAGCAGCTGGCTGGTCGTGACGGTGTGCGCCGCCTCGACGGCGTCCGCAGTCGTCAGGTAGTTGTCCTCACCGGTGTTGATGATGATCCCGGCGCGGGCGTGGACCTGGCGCGAGAACCGTTGGTCGACAAAGGTCCTGATCGGGTTGATGTCGCGAAAGAGGATGCCGTACATCGAGTCGTTGAGCATCATGTCGAGCCGCTCCATGCCCGCGAGAGCCGCGATCTCCGGCATACAGAGTCCCGAGGCGTAGTTCGTCAGCCGGATGTATCGCCCGACCTCCTTGCTCGTCTCGTCGAGGGCAGCCCGCATGAGCCGGAAGTTCTCCTGGGTGGCGTAGGTCCCGGCATACCCCTCGTGGGTGGCGCCCTCGGGCACGTAGTCGAGCAGCGACTGCCCCGTGGAGCGGATGACGGCGATGACGTCGGCGCCCTCGCGGGCGGCGGCCTGGGCCTGCGGGATGTCCTCGTCGATGTCGCCGGTGGCGACGATGAGGTAGATCCACGGCTTCTGCTTCGGGTCGCCGTGGCGCCGGACGAGCCGGTCGCGGGCGGCGCGCTGGCGGTCGATGCGCCGTATGCCGTGTGCCACCCCGGCGCGGGCTGCCCTGCGGGCCGCGGTGAGCTCGCGACCGTGCGGGAGCCGGAACGAGGCGGACCCGCTCGACGCTTGCTGCGCGAGGGTCAGCAGGTCGGGGGCCTGGCCGCGCCGCAGGGCGTCGAAGACCGGGGTCGTGACGCCGTGCTCGAGACCGACGTCGTCACGGACCGCCTGGACGAGGTGGTTGACCCACGGGATCCGCTCGTGGTCGGCGCCCGCAAGACCGGCCAGGCGCAGCGTGGCCCGTTCGACCGACACCGTGGTGTGGCTTCGGGTCATCTTCACGACCGGGGCGCCTGCCCTGTGGGCCAGGGCGCGGGCCCGCCGCACGACCGCGGGGTCGAGCTCGAGGCGGGCAGGGGAGGTGGAGGTCACGGGGTCAGCGTATCCAACGATGATGATATTCCGGCTCAGACTCTCTCAACCCGCAATATTGCCGTCCGGTCGACGGATACACCCTAGATTCTCCGTCAAGATGGCCCATGCACGACTGTGCCGTGCACGACCGTCCGCAGCGCTCTCGGGGGCGTCAGCGACCCGGAGAGGTCGGGCAGCTCGCCACCGACCCGGTCCCACACCGCGAAGGTCGCCGATCCCCCGACCCGCAGCACGCCGTGGCCGTCCATTGTGGCCGCCTCGTAGCCGCCGACCGTGTGCGCGCGGAAGGCCTCCTCCACGCTCGTGCGCTGGTCACGGTCGTGGTGCGCCACGCACGCCCGGACCGCCTCCCACGGGGCGAACGGCGTCACCGGGGAGTCCGACCCCAGGGCGACCCGCACCCCGGCGTCCAGCATCGTCCGGAAGGGGTTCATCCCGCGCACCCGCTCCTGACCCAGCCGCTCGGCATACATGCCGCTGTCTCCGCCCCAGCAGGCGTCGAAAGCCGGCTGGACGCTCGCCGCGACGCCCAGGGCTGCGAGCAGTCGCACCCCGTCGGCGTCGATCATCTCGACGTGCTCGAGCCGATGCCGCGCGGCCCTGAACGCCTCGAGCCCGGTGCGCGCCGCCGCCGCCTGCATCCCGGCGAGGACCGTGTCGACGCCGAGGTCGCCGATGACGTGGAAGCCGGCCTGGATCCCGGCCCGGGTGCAGGCGTCGACGTGGTCGCGCACCTGAGCGGCAGTGAGGAAGGCGTTGCCCCGGTGGCCGGGCCGGTCCATGTAGTCCTCGCGCAGGCTCGCCGTCCGGGAGCCGATCGACCCGTCGATGTTGAGGTCGCCGGCGAGACCTCGGGCGCGGTGGCGCGTGGCCAGCTCACGGGCGCGCTCCGGTGTGTCGACGAGCTCGGACCAGTAGCCGATGACCTGCGGCGAGCCGGGTTGCCCGGCCACGTCGAGGACGTCGGAGAAGTCCTCGGCCGAGCTGACGACGGGACCACCGTTTTCCTGCACCAAGGCGATCCCCGCGGCGGCAGCAGACCGCAGCGCGAGGGCGATGTCGTCCCGGCGCTGTCCCGGCGTGACCGAGGCGGCAAAGGCCTCCCGCGCGCGGTGGTGGGCCTCGGTGATGACCAGGCCGTCCGGCATCCGGCCCTCCGCGTCGGACAGGCGCGCCGCGGCCGCCAGGGCTGACGAGACGACGGCCGAGTGGCCGTCGACGCGGGGGGCGTAGACGACGCCCCCGTAGGTGGCCCGGTCGAGCTCGACGGCGGTGAACGGACGCCGCTCTGGCCACCGGGACTCGTCCCAGTTCTGGGCGTAGAGCGG
>NZ_JBKJPP010000125.1:0-22686 GCF_046595215.1 Lapillicoccus sp.
AGCCCGTCGTCTGGCGCGGACCGATGCTCCACCGGGCGCTGCAGCAGTTCCTCGGTGACGTGTTCTGGGGCGACCTCGACATCCTGCTCCTCGACCTGCCGCCGGGCACCGGAGACATCGCGATCTCGGTCGCCCAGCTCATCCCCAACGCCGAGATCATCGTCGTCACCACGCCCCAGCAGGCCGCTGCGGAGGTCGCGGAGCGGGCCGGGGCCATCGCCCTGCAGACCCATCAGCGGGTGGTCGGCGTCATCGAGAACATGTCCTGGCTCGAGCTGCCCGACGGCAGCCGTCAGGAGATCTTCGGGTCCGGCGGGGGCCAGGCCGTGGCCGACTCGCTGACGAAGTCCATCGGCGCCCCCGTCGGGCTCCTCGGTCAGATCCCGCTCGACACCCTGGTTCGCGAGAGTGGCGACCACGGCACCCCCGTCGTGCTCTCCCACCCGGACACGGCAGCAGCCGTCGCCCTGCGCGGGATCGCCCGCGGCCTGTCGACCCGCTCCCGCGGTCTCGCCGGGCGGTCACTCGGGCTGACCCCGACCTCCCGCTGACCACGCTGGTCCGGGCCACCCCCACCGCGGAGCTCAGGTGGCGTCGGCGTCCCAGGGGGTCGGCTTCGCGGCGTCGTGCGGCGGCTGGGCCGGCTCCGCCATCGCCCCCGACTGGGGCTTATCCTCCGGCTCCTTGAACGGCTCGAGGAGGGCCTCCCGCACGATCCGGCGGGGGTCGTACTGACGCGGGTCGTACTGCTGCCAGTTGACGTCCTCGAAGTCCGGCCCCATCTGGTCCTTGAGCTGGACCCGGGCGTTCTGCGCCAGGTCGCGCACCTGACGGACGAGTTTGGCGAGCTTCCCGGCATACTCCGGCAGTCGTTCGGGCCCGAGCACGACGATGCCGACGACGAGCAGCAGCAGGAACTCCCACCCATTGATGTCGAACGGCACGTCGTCGCCTCCTTGGCCCCGGCCGTCAGCCGGTGGCCGCCTGCAGGGTCATGGTGACATCCACCGGCGCACCGTCGCGCAAGATCTTGAGGCGGATGGTGTCGCCCACGCTCTTGGACCGGATCGAGACGATGAGCGCGTCAGCGTTGACGACCTTGCGGCCCTCGAACTCGGTGACGACGTCGCTCCCCTTGAGACCGGCCCTCTCGGCGGCGCTCCCCGCGTCGACGCCGTCCTTGGCCACCTTGGCCCCGTCGCCGTCGTAGCTGCGGTCCACCTTCACGCCGAGGACGGGGTGCTCGGCCTTGCCGGTCCTGATGAGCTGCTGAGCCGTCTTGGCGGCCTGGTCGCTCGGAATCGAGAACCCGACCCCGATGTTGCCGCCCGTGCTCGAGTCGGAGCCCGGCACCCGCGCGATGGCGGAGTTGACCCCGATCACCCGACCGTTCATGTCGAGCAGTGGCCCCCCGGAGTTGCCCGGGTTGATCGCGGCATCGGTCTGGATCGCGTTGATGAAGCTCTGCTCGTTGCCGTCCCCGGGCGTGACCGCCCGGTTCAGGGCCGACACGATGCCGCTCGTCACCGTCGCGTCGAGTCCCAGCGGAGCGCCGACGGCGATCACCCCGTCCCCGACCACGACGTCCGTGGACGGCCCGAACTCGAGTGGGACGAGCTCCAGGGTGTCCACCTTGAGCACGGCAAGGTCATAGGACGAGTCCTTGCCGACCACCGTCGCCGGCAACGTCGTGCCGTTGTTGAGCTCCACCGTGATGGTGCCGGCACCGCCCGCCGCAGACACGACATGGTTGTTCGTCAGGATGTGGCCCTGCTTGTCGATGACGAACCCGGACCCGGTCCCCGACCCGGCGGACGCCTTGATCTTGATCGTCACCACGCTCGGCAGGGCGTTGGCAGCGATCTTGGCGATGCTGCCGTCGGCGCGCGCGGTCGAGCCCGGTCCCGGAGCGGGCAGCGCTGACCCGAGGCTCGTGCTGCGGTCGAGGGAACGCTCGGCCACGACCACGGCCACCCCACCGACGAGCGCCGAGACGAGGGCCAGACCGGCGACACCGGCACCGCGGCCGCCCCGGCGCATCCGGGTGGGGTGGAGAGCAGAAGCCCCCTGCGGGGGCGGCGCCATGGGCCCCTGCGGGGGCGGCGCCGCGCCGTACCAGGACTGCGTGACCGGCGACGGCTCCCCGGACGGCACGCCCGTCGGATGGGCCGGCTGCCCCTCCGGGGGGGGACCCCCGTCAGCGGAGGGGTCGGACGAGGGGGTCGACCACCACGGCGAGTTGGCCTCGCTCTCGAGGGTCGGGTGGGGCACCTCAATGGGCTGGGTCCGGTCGATCGGCTGGATCTCACCCGGCGCCACCGGCGCCACCGGCGCGGCCGGGTCGACGGGGTGCTGCGGCCGCTCGAACATCGCTGGACGAGTGGGCTCCGCCTCGGAACTGCCGCCGTCCGGGACGCCGACGTCGTTCCACGGGTCACCCGAACCCCCCGGGGGTACGGCGAGTGACGGGTCGACCGGACCCTGCTCGCGACCGCTGTCGCTCATCGGGCCCGGCGCTCCGATGTCTCCCCGGCCGGCGCGTGCTCTGATGTCTCCCCGGCCGGTGCGGGAGTGCTGAGGCGGGGGGAGAGGAAGGCGGCGGTGTCCGCCGTCACGTTGAACGATCCGGGCACCCGGGCGACGGGCTGACGCACCGTGGAGGGGCCGACCACGCCGGGGCCCGCGACGGCGAGACCGATCGCCGCGGCGGCCGAGGCTCCGGCGGCGAGCCCTGCGAGCATCGCCGCGCGGCGCGGCGAACGGTGCAGGGCGGGCGACGCGGGGGCCACCGTGGGGACCGGGACCCTGAGCCGCTGGATCGCGCGCGGGGCGACCGGGATGGTGGGGACGCCCCCGTGCAGGTCCTGGGCCGCGGCGGAGTGCGCCGGGGCGGCAAGCCCGAGCAGCATCGACTGCATGCCCACGGGCAGCCCCGGGGTCGCTCCCGTGCGGAGCGAGGCGAGGATGCGTCGTTCCTGCTCGGCGGCGTGACGACACACCTGACACGCAACGAGGTGGTGGTCGAACGCATGCATCGTCGACGCGTCGAGCCGAGCGTCGACATACGCGCTCACCTGCATGCCGAGGTGTCTGCTCATCGAACTCCCGGCAGGACCCGGCCGGGGACCGGTATGCCGTGTCGGACGGACCGCCGCGCGGGCGCGGCGTGCGCCGTCAACGCCGCCTGAGGAGCCCGGTGTGCGAGCGCCTCGCGCAGCAGGGCCCGCCCCCGGTGGATCCGCGAGCGGACGGTGCCCAGCTTGATCCCGAGCGTGGTGGCGATCTCCTCGTAGGAGAGGCCCTCGATGTCGCACAGAACGACTGCGGCCCGAAAGTCCGGCGGCAGGGCGTCGAGCGCGCGCTGGACGTCGTCGTCGAAGTGGGTGTCGTGGTAGGTCTGCTCCGGGCCCGGCTCACGGCTGGCCATCCGACCGGCGGCGTCCTCGGGCAGCGCGTCGAAGCGGATCCGCTGTTTGCGGCGCATCTTGTCGAGGAAGACGTTGGTCGTGATGCGGTGCAGCCAGCCCTCGAAGGTGCCGGGTGTGTAGGAGTTGAGCGAGCGGAAGACCCGGATGAACACGTCGTGGGTGAGGTCCTCGGCGTCGTGGGGGTTGCCGGTCAGGCGGTAGGCGAGCCGGTAGACGCGCGGCGAGTGCTGCGTGACGATCTCCTCCCACGTCGGCGGGGTCCACGCCCCTGTGGGGGTGGACTGAGGGGCCGCATCCTGCTCGACCGCGTCAGCGGCCAGGGTGTCGGTCACGAGCAACGCCTTTCGAGAGATCCTCAGTCCGAGTGACGAACCGTCTGATCCCAGAGTTCCCGAGGAAGTGATTACTTTACTGTGCCCCCTCCATGACGTTCCAACGATCCGGGACCACCCTGATATTTCCCTGATCAGGCCAGGGTCCCTGGCCCGAGTAGGGTGCTGACCCATGAGTGCACAGAAGGCGGCCAGCTGGGCCTATTGCGAGCAGTTCGTCACCGAGCCCGAGGTCATCGAGACGGCCCGCCGCCGCGGCGAGGAGCTGGGGTGCGTCCCCGTCGGGGTCGGTGTGGGCGCCGCCCTGCGCACGATCGCCGCCTCGACCGGCGCCCGGGCGGTGGTGGAGATCGGCACCGGTGCGGGCGTCTCCGGCCTGTGGCTCATGGAGGGCATGCCCGCCGACGGCATCCTCACGACGATCGACATCGAGGCCATGCACCAGCGTGCCGCCAAGGAGGCGTATGCCGCGGCCGGTATTGCGCACCAGCGCACCCGGGTCATCACCGGCCGGGCGCTGGACGTGCTCGACCGGATGACCGACGGCGCCTACGACATCGCGCTCGTCGACGGTGACAAGGACGAGTACCCCGCCTATGTCGAGCAGGCCACGCGTCTCCTGCGCCAGGGCGGCGTCATGGTCATCGACAACATGCTCTGGCACGACAAGGTGGCCGACCCCGCGGCCCGCGACGAGACGACGCGGACCCTGCGCGACCTCGGCAAGTCGGTCCGGGACGACACGGCCTTCACGACCACCCTCCTCCCGGTCGGCGACGGCCTGCTCGTCGCGATCAAGCGCTGACCCCGTGGCCCACCACCGGCACGCGCCACCCACCCGCTGGGAACAGACCGTCACGGGTTCCAGCTGGGACTTCTACGTCGAGAAGTTCGAGCAGCACGTCGCTGCCGGGGACGACCTCGAGGGCGAGGCGCGCTTCATCGATGCCCTCGCCCCGCGCGGGGCGCAGATCCTCGACGGCGGCGCCGGCACCGGCCGCGTGTCCGCGGCCCTGACCCGGATGGGCCATCGCGCCCTCGGGGTCGACCGCGACGGTGGCCTGCTAGACCGGGCCCGCCAGAGCTATCCCGGGGTCCCGTACGTCACGAGCGACCTGCTGGAGCTCGACCCGGCGGTCCTGGCCGCCGAAGGCTTCGACGCCCCGTTCGACCTCGTCGCCCTGCCCGGCAACGTGCTCGTCTACGTCGCCCCCGGGACCGAACGCGACGTCCTCGAGACGGTGCACGACCTGCTCGCGCCGCAGGGCCGGCTCGTCGTCGGCTTCGCGACCGACCGCGAGTATGCCGTGTCCCACTTCGACGCCGACCTCGCCGCGGTCGGCTTCCTCCTCGAGCACCGCTTCGCCACCTGGCACCTCGACCCGTGGACCGCCGATGCCGACTGGCAGGTCAGCGTGGCCCGCCGCCCCTGAGAGGGGACGGTGCCGATGCCGGGCGGCGACGGAGGCCCGCCGGGTTTTCGTCCTTCCCGGCTGGGTAGGTTGACGGCATGCAGAATCGTGTCCTCGGGACGATGACGGTGTCGGCGATCGGGCTCGGCGGGATGCCCATGTCCATCGAGGGCCGGCCGGACCGCAGTCGGTCGATCGCGACGATCCACGCGGCCCTGGATGCTGGGATCACCCTCATCGACACCGCCGACGCCTACCACGTGGGCGCCGACGAGGTGGGCCACAACGAGACGCTCATCGCCGAGGCGCTGAGCTCCTACGGAGGTGACACGAGCGAGGTCCTGGTCGCGACCAAGGGCGGGCACCTGCGACCCGGCGACGGCTCATGGACCATCGACGCCTCGCCCGAGCACCTTCGCTCAGCGTGCGACACGTCACTGCGGCGACTGGGGGTCGAGGCGATCGGCCTCTACCAGCTGCACCGTCCGGATGTGTCGGGCGTTCCCTACGAGGAGTCCGTCGGCGCGATCCGTGACCTGCTGGATGCGGGGAAGATCCGGATGGCCGGGATCTCGAACGCGGACCCCGACCAGATCCGCACCGCCCAGGACGTCCTCGGCGGTCGCCTTGTGAGCGTCCAGAACCAGTATTCGCCGGCATACCGCAGCTCCGAACCCGAGCTGCGCCTGTGCCAGAAGATGGGCATCGCTTTCCTCCCGTGGTCCCCCCTCGGGGGCATCTCGAGGGCTGCCGGCCTCGGCTCGAGGTTCGCACCCTTCCAGGAGATCGCCGACGCGCGCGGCGTCAGCCCCCAGCAGGTGACGCTGGCGTGGATGCTCGCGGCGGCGCCCGTGGTCATCCCCATCCCGGGGTCGTCGCGCCTCGAGACGGTCCTCGACTCCGCCCGGTCCGTCGAGCTGGACCTCAGCACCGAAGAGCTGGCGAGCCTCGACCAGGCGTCCTGAGCAATCTCGGTACGGCGTGTGGGCCATCACAGCTCGAGCCGGTATCCGATTCCCGGTTCGGTGAGCAGATGGGCCGGCGCCCGGGGATCGGGTTCGAGCTTCCTGCGCAGCGCCCCGATGTAGACCCGGAGGTAGTTCGTCTGGTCCTCGTAGGCCGGACCCCACACCTCCCTCAGGAGCTGCCGGTGCCCGACGAGTCGCCCCGGTGTCTGCGCAAGGACCTCGAGCAGGTGCCATTCGGTGGGCGTGAGGCGGATGTCCTGACCGTCGCGGGTGGCCTTCTTCCCCGCGATGTCGATCGTGAAGGCGGCAGTGTGGATGACGGGGGTCCCCGCGGAGGTGGTGCGTCGTAGGGCTGCGCGGAGTCGGGCCAGGAGCTCGTCCATGCCGAAGGGTTTGACGATGAAGTCGACGGCGCCGGCGTCCAGGGCTGCGACCTTGTCGCCCTGCCCGTCCCGTGCAGAGAGCACGATGATGGGTGCCGTGCTCCACCGGGCGAGTCCGGCGATGACCTCCGTGCCGTCCAGGTCGGGCAGGCCGAGATCGAGGATGACCAGGTCGGGAGGGTGGCTCGCGGCCAGCCTCAGGGCGTCGGTGCCGGTGCCGGCCGTGTCGACGTCGTAGTGGCGTGCCCGAAGGTTGATGCTGAGCGCGCGCGCCAGGGCGGCGTCGTCGTCGACGACGAGCACACGGGTCATGGCCGCCCCCGCTGGGCGGCGGGCCGTGCGGGTTGCTCCGGGAAGCGCGGCAGGGTGAGTCGCATCGTCAGTCCGCCGCCGACCGTGTCGGCCGGTCTCAGCGTGCCGTGCATGGCTTCGGTGAAGCCGCGGGCGACGGCCAGACCGAGCCCGACGCCGCCGGGAGTGCGGTCACTGAGGCGTTGAAAGGGGGCAAACATGTGCTCGTGCTGGGTGTGCACCACTCCCGGTCCGTGGTCGACGACCTCGCAGTGGATGACCTGCTCGTCTGCGTCTGCGCGCAGGGTCGCGACCCGGTCGTCCGGGGTGTGTCGCAGGGCGTTGTCCAGGAGGTTGGCCAGAACCCGCTCGAGCAGACCCGGGTCGGCGAGGACGTCGGGCAGCTCGGCGGGGATGTCGATGATGACGCGTTCACGCTCGCCGGGAGGCAGCGCCAGCAGCACCCTGCCGGTGATCTCCTCCAGACCGGTCGGCAGCGCCTGGACGGACAGGGCACCGGCCTGCAGCCGTGAGGCGTCGAGCAGGTTGGCGACCAGGGCCTGGAGCCGGTCGGCCGACGTCTCCACGGTCTCCAGCAGCTCGTCGCGCTCGGCATCGCTGAACTGCACGTCGCCCTGCCGCAGGCTCGAGACCGCCGCCTTGATGCCGGCCAGGGGGGTGCGCAGGTCGTGGCCGACGGCAGCCAGCAGCGCCGTGCGCATCCGGCTCGCGGCCTCGAGCTCGGCATTGGTCTGCGCCTGCTGGGCCAGGCGACGGCCTTCCAGCGCCGTGGCCGCGGCTTCGGCGAAGGACGCGAGCACGCGCTTGTCCTCGGCGAACAGCGGGGGGCCGAGGGCGGACAGCACCAGGTCGGGTCCAGCGTCCACCCGCAGCTCCACCTCGTCGAGCTCCGGGTCGTCGCCGGAGACCGAGGCCACCGGGGACCACCGTCCGTCGACCCGCTCCAGCAGGCTCACCTCACGCATCCGGAAGATCGACCGGACCCGTTCCAGGAGGTCCGTCAGCGTCTGGTCCCCCGCCAGCGCGGAGCCGGCGAGCGAGCTGAGCGCCTGTGCCTCTGCCCGGGCCCGGGTGGCCTCGGCCGTGCGTCTGGCGGCCAGATCCACGATGACGCTGACGGCGACGGCAAACCCCAGGTACACCCCGAGCGCCAGCAGCTGGTCGGTGCGTTCGACCGCGAAGGTGTTGAACGGCGGCGTGAAGAACCAGTTCAGCACCAGCCCGCCCAGCGCCGCCGCGGGCAGGGCCACCCGTAGCCCCCCGACGAAGGCGACCGCCACGACGAGGATGAGCACGACCAGCACGGGCGTCGCGTAGGACAGCCCGTCCCGGTGTTGGATCAGCGCCGAGGTCAGGATGGGCAGCCCGACCAGGAGCAGCGCCGCCGCCCCCAGCCGTCGGCCTCGGGCCAACCCCGCGCTGACTGCCGGGAGCCCGCCCGAGGCCTCGCCAGGAACCTCTGGGAGTCGGCCGGGCTGAGGCGGGCGGGGCGGGCTGACTGTGGGAGGCACCTACCCAGTGTGTCCCTCGCCGGCAGGGACGCGGTGGTCCGCGTCGGGCGCCACGCTACTCTCCTGGGATGATCTCAGCTGATATGGCACGGAGGTGACCATCACTCCGGGTTGGTAGAGCAGTCGGCTCTTGAGGCGGAGGGCGCTCTGGTTGTGCAGCAGGTGTTCCCACCAGTGGCCGACGACGTACTCCGGGATGAACACCGTGACCACGTCGCGGGGACTCTCTCGGCGGATGTGGGTGATGTACTCCAGCACCGGCCTGGTCACCTCCCGGTACGGTGAGGCGATGATCGTCAGGGGGATGTTCAGTCCCCGCGCGTCCCACTCGGCTCGCAGCTCGCGATCCTCATCCTCGTTGACCGAGACGGTCAGCGCGATCAGGTCGGACGGCCGGGTCGCCTTGGCATACGCCAGGGCCCGGAGCGTCGGCGAGTGGAGCTTCGACACGAGCACCACCCCGTGGTTGCGGCTGGGCAGGGTCACCCCGCCCGGCTCGGGCTCGAGCTCCACCGAGACGGCGTCGTAGTGCCGGCGGATGGCCCGCATGAGCAAGAAGATGACGATCATCGCCCCGATCGCCAGGTAGGCCCCCTCGAGGAACTTGTAGCGAACCACGATCAGGAGGACCAGGGCGGTGACGGCCGCGCCGGTGCCGTTGATCAGCTGCGAGCGCCGGATCGCGTTGCGGCGGGTGCCGTCGTCCGTCACGGACAGCTCGCTGCGCCAGTGCCGCACCATCCCGAACTGCGAGAGGGTGAACGAGGTGAAGACGCCCACGATGTAGAGGTGGATGAGTGCCTCGATGTTCGCGTCGAAGCCGACGATGAGAGCCACCGAGATCCCCGCGAGCAGGAGTATGCCGTTGCTGAAGGCGAGCCGGTCACCCCTGTTGCGCAGCTGGTGCGGCAGGAAACGGTCCTGCGCGAGAATCGAGGCCAGGGTGGGGAAGCCGTTGAAGGCGGTGTTCGCCGCCAGCACGAGAATGCCCGCCGTGGCCGCCTGGAAGGCGTAGAACAGCAGCCCGCGGCCCCATATGGTCTCCGCGATCTGGCTGATCACGGACGGGTTCCCGTCGGGAAAGGCGCGGGCGTGGGTGGCCAGGGCGAGGGCCGTGATCCCCGAGAACATCGTGATGGCCAACGCCCCCATGATCACCAGGGTGGTCGCGGCGTTCTTGGCCTTCGGCTTCTGGAAGGCGGGGATGCCGTTACTGATGGCCTCGACGCCGGTCAGCGCCGTGCAGCCCGACGCGAACGCCCGCAGCGCCAGCAGCAGGGTGAAGACACCGCCCACCTGAGCGGTGCGCTCCAGCTCCAGATGAGCACTGGCGGCCTCGGGGACGCCACCGTTCAGCGCCCGGTAGACCCCGCTCGCGAGCAGCAGGAAGGTCAGGACGACGAAGGCATAGGTCGGGAAGGCGAATGCCGTCCCGGACTCCTTCACCCCCCGGAGGTTCACCATCGCCAGCAGCACCACGAACCCGACCGACAGGCCCACGGCATACGGCGCCAGTGACGGCAGCGCTGAGGTGATGGCCACGACACCGGAGACCACGGAGACCGCCACGGTCATCACGTAGTCGACGAGCAGGGCCGCTGCCGCGGTCAACGACGCGTTCCGTCCGAGGTTCTCCTTGCTCACCACGTAGGCGCCACCACCGCTGGGGTAGGCGAAGCACGTCTGGCGGTAGGAGGCGACGACGACGGCCAGCAGCGCCGCCACGGCGAGGGAGATCGGCGCGGCGAGGCCCAGGAGCGAGGCGGCCCCCGCGGTACCGAGCACGAGCACGATCTGCTCCGTGGCATACGCCACCGAGGAGATCGGATCCGAGCAGAAGACCGGCAACGCGAGCTTCTTGGGGAGCAGCGTCTCACCCAGCCGGTTGCTCGCCAGTGCTCGGCCGATCATCAGCCGCTTGAGGGAGTCAGTGGCACTCATGAGGTCAGCGTGCTGCCGCGGGGCCAGCCCCACCGCCGTCTTGACGCGATCTTCACGCCCGGAGCCCGAATCTTGACGCCCCTCTGACGCGCACCGCTGCGAAGGAGCCCACGGGTGTCGGTTCTCCCCTGCCAAGGGACCTTCGACCTTGCCATCAATCGTTGGGCTCTGAAACAGTCATCCAGAGGCGCACCGCGCCGGGCAGTTTCCGTGCTCAACCGAGTCTGGACGCGATGAGCTGGGCCCGACTCCACCGACAGAGGAGCAGCTGTGCAGCCGTTCGTCCTCAACCGTCATGACCGGATGGTCTTCCCCTCCAACTTCGTCCCCGAGCTCGACCTCTCGGCCATCGACAGTCTCGACCATCTGGACAGCGTCATTCGACGCGACTTCGAGACGAAGACCCCGACAGGCACCGACATCCTGCGGCGCGTCGAGAGCGGGCACTACACCAGTCGGTACGAGCTGCTGCGCGACATCTCACTCAACATGTTCTGGACCGGCCGCTACGCCCTCACGATGTATGAGAAGCGACCCACCCGCTGGCGTGACGTCCCCCGGAACCGCCGCGATGTCTTCCTGCCGATCCTCACCCCGTGGGAGGACGGCGACCGCAAGGTCGCTGCGGTCCAGCAAGCCTACGAGGCTCTGCCCGCGACCTGGGATGCGGCCGTGGAGGACAAGATCTTCGCGATCCTCTTCGACGTGTTCGGGCATCGCAAGCACCATGCCGCCGAGCTGTCAGCGGTGAAGCCAACCGTGGCGGAGATCCTCGCCGACCCGAGGAACCTCACCTTCCGCCTGAACGGCTACGACCCCGACTTCCCGACGTTCGACTTCGACGACATCATCGACTGTGCCGAGGAGGCTCCGGAACTCGAGGCCCTGCACCGCTGGGCGATGGTGCTGCACAACCAGTACCCCTGGGATCGCTCCCAGGCCGAGCTCGTCGAGGTGGGCCGGCTGCACGACGACGACTACGTGGTCGCCTTCCATCCCCGGGACCAAGAGGTGCGCCAGTTCCTCAGGCGGCTCGAAACCGGGCGCTCGAGTGCACCGAGCTCACCGGCGCCCGAAGCGACTCAGCCGATCCGGCCCTACCCTGCCGTCAACGTGCGCACGCACTTCTCGGTGATGCCGCGCATCGAGGCGCTGGCCGTGGTGCACGGCGACACGGTCTGCACCAACGATGACCTGATCCGCAACGCGGCCTACAACTGGTCACCGATGGCAGCAGACGAGATCCGCGACAAGACCGGGATCGATCAGCGCCGCTACACCTCGAGCAGCCTGGAGGAGATCGCGCTCCGGGCGGCGCAGGGCGCAATGGCTCACTCGGGGCGTGGACCGCAAGACATCGGCGCGGTGATTGTCTGCACCTGCACGAGCACCCGGATGATTCCCTCGGTGGCCACGTGGATCTCCGGTCAGCTGGGGATCCAGCAGACCCACGCCTCCTTCGACATCGTGGCCGCCTGTGCGGGACTGCCCTACGGCTTGTCCGACGCGACGCGCATCCTCCAGGAGGTCGAGCGGCCCGTCCTCCTGATCTGTGTGGAGAAGTTCTCGGACAAGATCGGCAACGTCCGGCCGTCCCGGATGATCTTCGGGGACGGCGCCGCCGCCATGGTCATCGGCGTGGCACCGCCGGGCGCTGCGCCTGACATCGAGTATCTGCAGACCTACGCCAGCGGGCCGGTCAACGAGGTGAACTCGATCCTGTGGCCCAACCCGGCTTTCGACAACAACATCACGGTCTACGGCCCCGACGTCAAGTCGCTGGCCGGTCGCTACCTCATCCAGATGATCGATGAGCTCACGGCGCTGCCCGATCCCGACGGGGTGGCCGCTTCGCTCCTGAACAGCATCGACCTCATTGTCCCGCACCAGGCAAACAAGACGATGGTGGTCCAGCTGGCCACCCAGGCCGGGCTGTCAATCGAGCGCCTGTACTTCAACATCGACCAGGTCGGGAACACGTCGTCGGCGAGCATCCCACTGGCCATCCACGACGCCGTGCGCGACGGCGTCATCACCGAGCCGGTCCGGGTGTTCGCACCAGGCTTCGGGGCCGGCGCCGTGGCCGGGTACGCGGTCATCCGGGTCGATCCGGCGGTGGTGGCCCCCGCAGATCCGTCACTCCAGCCGAGGGTCACGGCCGGGGTGGAGACCCCGCAGCGGTCCGCGCAGTCCTCTGACGACGTGCGCCTGGCATTCGGGTAGCCCGCCCACGAGAGCGCGCCTCGGTCGGTCAGGCGGCCAGGCCCGACCCGGATGACCAGGCTCGGTCAGCCCCTCACAGGAGCTTCGACGGCGGCCCCGGCAGCCAGGAACGGCTCCACCTTGCTGACCAAGGCGCCCGCCGGACCGTGTCGTTGCAGGTCGTGGCCAGCCGGGAGCATCACGAGCTCCGCGCCGGGGATGCGGTGCGCCAGCACCGTGCTGTTGCCCGGGGGAACCACGCGGTCGCGTGTCCCGCAGACCACCAGGGTGGGTGCCCGGATTGCCCCGAGGAACGGGATGCTTGACCAGCCGGAAATCCCCACGGACTGCCACACGGTCCCCAGGGCGTCCGCGCGAGGCCACGACCCCGCGTCGGCCGGCCGACGGAGGCTGCCCAGCGTTGGTCGGGTGTTGGGTATCGCTCCCACACCACACGACGTGGACACCAGAACCAGCCGGCGAACCCGGTCCGCAGAGGCGAAGGCGAGCTGCTGGGCGACGGCGCCACCGTAGGAGAACCCCAGCACATCGGCTGCTTCCAGACCAGCCGCGTCAAGCACCGAGACCGCCAGGGCCGCCAGCCGGGACATCGACAACGGCAGGACCGGGGTGGGACTCCCCCCGACGCCCGGTGCGTCGAAGCTGACGACGGTGCGATCGCCCAATGCCGCGATGAAGGGCCCCCAGCTCTCCAGGGGCCGGGTGAAGCCGTTGAGCAGCAGCAGCGGATCCCCCTCGCCGCCCTGCACACGCACCCGGACCCGGCCCCCGCGGGTCCTGATCAGCTCGGCGCGACTCGCCCGGTGCTCGGGCACATCACGCACGGGTCCTCACGTAGCTGCCCGGGGCTGCCTCGATCGGGGGATGGTCCGTGCTGCCGAGCTGGCGGGGGGCGCCCACCTTGGGACCGCCCTGCTTGGCAATCCACAGAGCCCAGTCCTCCCACCAGGTGCCCTCTCGGAGCTGCGCCGCAGCCTTCCACTCTCCCGGATCGGCTGTGACGCTGTCCTCGTTGACCCAGTGCTTCGCCTTCGGGCTGGGTGGGTTGACGATCCCCGCGATGTGGCCCGACGTGCTGAGCACGAAACGGTTGCGCCCACCGAACAGCTGGGTGGTCCTGTAGCCGGAGACCCACGGGACGATGTGGTCGTCGACCGCGGAGAGCACATACGTGTCGACCTCGACCTTCCCGGGGTCGAGCTTGATGCCGTCCACCTCGAACTGTCCCCGGGCGAACTCGTTGTTCAGGTAACACGCGCGGAGGTATTGCGAGTGCATCTTGGCCGGCATCCGGGTGCTGTCCTTGTTCCACACCAACAGGTCGAAAGCCGGCGGCTTCTTCCCGAGCAGCCAGTTGTTGACGACGTACTGGAACACCAGGTCGTTGGCCCGAAGCGCATCGAAGGTGTGCGCCATCTTTCCGGAGTCGAGATAGCCCTTCTTGGCCATCTGCTTCTCGAGACCGGCGATGGTCGCCTCATCGGTGAAGACCCCCAGCATCCCCGGAACGCTGAAGTCGGTGTGGGTGTTGAGGAACGTGGCCGACTTGATCGAGCTGTCGCCGATGGCCGCGTTGTACGCGAGCCCGATCGCCGTCAACGTGCCACCGAGGCAGACCGAGACGGTGTTGACCTCGGGGGCGCCGGTGATCTCGCGCACGACGCGCACCGCGTCCAGGGTGCCCTGTCGAAGGTAGTCCTCAAAGCCCAGGTCACGCATCGAGGCGTCGGGGTTGCGGTAGCTGATCGCAAAGCACGTGTGGCCGTGCTGGACCGCCCACTCGATCAGGCTCTTACCCGGCGCAAGGTCCATGATGTAGTACTTGTTGATCCACGGCGGGCAGAACAACAACGGAACGGCATGCACGCGCTTGCCCTGCGGTTCGTACTGGATCAGCTCGATCAGGTCGCTGCGGTAGACGACCGAACCCGGGGTGGCCGCCATGTTGACCCCGACCTCGAAGTCGGAGCCGTCCACCTGTGACGGCCAGCCCCCGTTGTGGCGGATGTCGCCGAGCATGTTCTGGGCACCTCGCAGGAGGCTCTTGCCGCCGGTGTCAAAGGCCGCGCGCAGCGCCGCGGGGTTGCCCGGCAGCGTGTTGGTGGGCGCCATCGCGTCGAGGATGAACCTGGCGGCGAATCGAGCCTTCAGGTCCCGGTCGGCGTCCAGCCCGGCCGCGTCCAGGAGCTCGGTGACCAGCTGGCCGCTCAGAAGGTACTGCTGTGCCAGCAGGAAGAACAGCGGATTGTCGGCGTATGCCGGGTCGGCGAACCGTTTGTCACCGGTCGCGGGAGAGACCGGACCGGACGTCTCGCTACCCACGGCGCGCCTCGCCGTCGCCCGCAGAGCGGCGGCCAGACCGATCGCCAGCCGGGCGTTGGCGGCGGCCGCCCCCACCGGGTTCCTGACCAGCGCGGCACCGGCCGCCCCGAGTGAGCGCAGGAACGAGACCGGATCGGCGCCGATCAGCGGATCCTCGGCAACGCCCAGGCGGTCGAGAACCGCCCGACCGGCCAGCTCGGGAAGCGGTGCTGGGTTCATGGTGTCGGACTCCTATGCGGCCTGGGACTGTGTGCGCGGGATGGGTGTGCTCACGGATGCCGCGAGGACTCGTCTGCGGCGTTGCCCTCAACATAGCTGCGGTAAACGCTGAGCAGTGCCCGCCGTTGCGGTTCGGTGAGCCGCTGGTCGACCCGGATGGCACCCTCGGTGGCGTCGTCGTCCGACGTCACCGTGTCGCTGATCAGTCCGGCCTGCGCGAGGAGGGTCTCCGCAGACACGTTGAGCGCATTGGCGATCGACGTGAGCACTCGCAGTGACGGCTCGTGCAGCCCGCGCTCGATCTGGGACAGATAGGGGTTGGAGACCTCGGTCAGCGCAGACAGCTGACGCAGCGACAGATTCGCCATCTGCCGCTGCGCGCGGATGAAGTCCCCCAGCAGTCGCTGGGGATCAACTTCTCTGGCCCCCATCGATCTCCCAACTCCCCGATCGCAGTGGAACCGCGACGCGGCTCAGGCCGACTTCCCGGGGACGAACACCTTGGCCAACTGCACGGTGAATTCGCGCTGAGCGGTGAGCAGGTCAGCCGCAACGTCGAAAGCGTAGGTGGTCGCCGCTGCCATGCTGGGCAGGGCGGGGCCGCCGGGGACCGTGGGCAGGTCGTGGACGGGAAGCGCAGACACGGCCGTGACCCAGGTCTGAGCGGCGTCGACGGTCAGCTTCTGTCCCTGCTGGACGGTGGAGATCAGCTGCTCGCGGATCTTCCTGGCCAGGTCGGCCGTCTCGGTGGTGGATGTGGAACTGGTATTCGTTGCTGCCATGGTGCGCTCCTCGAGATTGCGGCTTGCGGGGATGTCCCGTACTCGCACAGCATGCCTACCAAACGCTTGGTATGTCAAGCGACGCTGCGTGGTATCCCAATCGGCTTGGCACTCCAGGCGTTCGTCTCGTCGGGTCCCTACATGTCGAGGCCGCCGTTGACGCCCCACACCTGTCCGGTGATGTATGCCGAGGCGTCGGCGGCCAGGAAATGGACCACGCGGGCGATCTCGTCGGGATGACACAGCCGGCCCAGCGGTATCTGCGAACGGATCTTGTCCAGCACCTTCTCCGGCACGTTCTCAAGCATCTCGGTGGCCACGAAGCCGGGGGTCACCGTGTTCACGGTGACACCAATCCCGTCATCCTGGAGCTTGCCCGCTCGCTGGAGGAGGAATGCCGCCTCCTTCGCCAGGGTCTTGGTCAGCCCGAGCATTCCTGACTTGGAGGCTGCGTAGTTGGCCTGGCCGATGTTTCCCGTCTCTCCGATGACCGAGGAGACGAAGATGATGCGGCCGGTGCCCCTGTCGACCATGTGCTCGAGCGCCGGCTGAGCCATGAAGAACGAGCCCGAGAGATTGACGGCGAGCACCGTGTTCCAGTCCTCGACGGACATCTTCATTGCCATCTTGTCGATGGTGATCCCGGCATTGTTGACCAGGATGTCAAGGCGACCGTGCTGGTCGAGCACCTCCTGGACCACCCGACGGCAGTCCTCCGGCCGGGAGATGTTGCCCTGGTGGACCGTGGCGCGCACGCGGCCGTCATAGTCGTCATCAAACGCCTTCAGGAACTGGTCCGCGCGCTCGGTGTTGCCGCTGAAGCCGGCCGCAATCGCCGCACCCTGGCTCGCCATGCTCCGGCAGATCGCGGCCCCGATGCCCCGCGTTCCACCGGTGACCAGCGCCACCCGTCCGGAGAGCTTGTCACCGGCCATGACCCTGTCATCAGCAAGGCTCTTTGTCGAGTCGGGGACGTTCATCGTGGTGCCTCCAATTATTGCGAATGATGCACGTGACATTGCGCGACGTCTGGCGCAACAGATGGCGATGAAGAGTCAGGACGACCGTCTGCTGCGGCGCGCTCGTGGTCACCAGCCTGGCTGGACCGACCGCACGCCAAGCCCGATCTCCTCGGAACCTACACCGGTTGGGCCGCATTCGGGAGGGCGCTGTCGCGCTCATCCAGGTGCGCAGCCAGGCGCTGTGCGGCGCTGACGACGTGAGCGGCGGCGAGATGCCCACGCCGTCGCCACGGCCGTTCGTTGAGCAGCACCAGCAACATCGAGTCGACCAGGCGGCGGACCGGACAGCACGAGGCCCCCGACCCTGAGGGTCGGGGGCCCACGAACGGTTGCAGGTCGAGGTCAGGAGACCCCGTCGCACCCCTGGATGGCGTCGCGGAGACTGGCTGCCTCGGCCGGCGTCATCTCGACCACCAGGCGCCCCCCGCCCTCGAGGGGCATGCGCAGGACGATCCCCCGCCCTTCCTTGGTGACCTCCAGCGGGCCGTCACCGGTCCTTGGCTTCATTGCCGCCATCGTGCACCTTCCGTGGAAACGTGGCTCAGCCTGCCTCGCGACGTCAACGATCGACAGCGGCAGGTGAGTGGTCGAAGACCATTATCACGTGATTGCGGCACGAGACGAAATCGCCGATCAGGCAGGATGGACCCACCCTCGAGCAAGGAGCGCCACCCATGTCCACGTCCGACAGCAGCCCGGAGCCCAGCGCACCGACGAGCACCGGGCCCGTCCTCCTGCTCGACGTCGCGCACGGGGTGGCCACGGTGACGCTGAACCGTCCCGAGGCGATGAACGCCCTCGACACCGAGCTCAAGGTGGCCCTGCTCGCGGCGCTGCAGCAGGTGGCGAATGACCCGGCGGTGCGCTGCGTGGTCCTCACCGGCAGCGGCCGGGCGTTCTGCGTCGGTCAGGACCTGCGGGAGCACGTCGCGTCGCTCGAGTCCGGCTCGCAGTCGCTGGGCTCGACGGTCACCGAGCACTACAACCCGATCGTCACCCTGCTCACGACCATGGACAAGCCCGTCATCGCCGCGCTCAACGGTGTCGCGGCCGGCGCCGGCGCGGCGTTCGCCTTCGCCGCCGACCTGCGCGTGCTCGTCGACTCGGCGGGGATCAACCTGGCCTTCGCCGGCATCGCCCTGTCCTGCGACTCCGGCGCCTCCTGGACCCTCCCGCGGCTCCTGGGCACGGCTCGCGCGAAGGAGCTGCTCCTGATGCCCCGCACCATCCCCGCCCAGGAGTGTCTCGACCTCGCTCTGGTGACGAAGGTCGTCGCCCGGGAGGACTTCGACTCCGCGGTTCGCGAGCTCGCCGCGATGCTGGCGGCCGGCCCGACGCTGGCCTACGGCGCGATCCGGCGGGCGGTCGCGTTCAGCGCCGCGCACCCCCTGGACCAGTCCCTGGCCCACGAGGCCGACCTGATGACCCACACCGGTCGCAGCCAGGACCACCGCGCGGCGGTCTCCGCGTTCCTCGCCAAGGAGACGCCCACCTTCACCGGTCGCTGAGGCAGGGGCCCCCGGGTCACGGGGGGAAGTCGGTCGGTGGCACGAACCGCCACAGGACGTCCAGCCAGTACCACTGCCCGATGACGAATCCGACGAGCAGCGCCCCCGCGCGCACCACCCGCACCCCGGCCGTGTGCTGGTTCCGCTGCACCGACCCGACGCCGACCATGACCGGCAGGAGCGGGAAGAGCGGGATGAGATAGCGGAAGATCGAGGTGAAGGGGTCCAGGACGACGAGCAGGTATGCCGGGTAGGCCAGGGCCCACGTCCTCAGCTCGGGACCGAGCCGAGCGGCCCACGGCCCGAGGACCATCACGGCGATGACCACGAAGGCGACCGTCACCCAGACCGGCCCCCAGGTGTGTCCCAGGTAGTAGCGCGAGATGTCGAGCCAGGGCCGCAACGGCACGATCTCGTGGCCGCCACGCCAGGCGGCCATGGTGTCGGTGTAGGCGTCACGCTGCCCGGTCATCCGCCAGGCGATCGCCGGCCACAGGAGGCCGGCCACCCCGCACCCCGCGAGGGCCGCGAGGCCGGACAGCGCCTCCCCCGGGCGGATCGGGTCACGGGAGCGACGCCGCCAGCGCAGCCCCAGAGCCACCACCGTGACCACGGCAAGGGGCGCGGCAATGGGCCGGACGAGGCCGATGGCCACGGCCAACGACGTCGCCCACAGCCACCGCTCCCGGGAGAGGGCGAGGAGGTAGAGCGTGAGCAGGGCCATGGCGGCGGCCTCGGTGTAGCCGACCTGGAGGGCGGCCGCCGCGGGGAAACTGGCCCAGAGGACGACGACGACCAGCGTGGCGCGCTCCCCGATCCGGTCCTTGAGCAGCCACGCCATCGCCCCCGCCGCGACGAACCCGAGGGCGAGCGACAGCGTCGAGCCGACCACAAAGAAACCGAGGCCGGTGACATCCATGAGTACCCGCGAGAGCAACGGGAAGAGGGGGTAGAAGGCCCAGGGGTTCTGTTGGACCAGCCCGGTCCCGTCGACGGGAAGTGTCGCGGGATAGCCGTGCTCGGCGATCGCTTTGTACCACTGGCCGTCCCACTGGGCCGTGAAGGTCAGGTAGGTCACGTCGGGGCCGGTCCAGCCCGTCGGGACCTGACGGGCCGCGACGAGGGTCAGCAGGATGCCCGTGACGACCCGGCACACGGCATACGAGAGGAGGACCCGCACGAGGAAGCGCGAGACGATGGCCTGCTTCATCGGCGCCCGGTCTCGCGGCGCTCGCCGTGTCGGTGACAGCCGAGTATGTGGTCGTCGACGAGACCGCAGGCCTGCATCGCGGCATACATCGTCGTGGGTCCGACGAAGACGAAGCCGCGCTTCTTGAGCCCCTTGGCGAGGGCCTCCGACTCCCGGCTGGAGGCTGCGACGTCGGCCAGCGACGTCGGCGAGCGGTGCGTCTCAGGAGCGTAGGACCAGAACGCCTCGTCGAGGCCGCCGTCCGCACGCAGGGCGAGGACGGCCCGGGCGTTGCTGATGGCAGCGTCGACCTTGCGGGCGTTGCGGACGATCCCCGCGTCGAGCATGAGGCGCGAGCGGTCGTCATCGCCGAAGGTCGCGACCTGCTCGGCGTCGAAACCCGCGAACGCGGAGCGGAACGCCTCCCGCTTGCGCAGGATCGTCAGCCAGGACAAGCCTGACTGGAAACCCTCGAGGGTGAGCCGCTCGAAGAGCGCGGACTCGCCGTGGACCGGCACCCCCCACTCGTCGTCGTGGTAGGTGAGGTAGTCGGGCGTCGACCCGGCCCACGAGCATCGGGAGAGGCCGTCCGGGCCCACGACGAGAGCGCTCTGGCTCACTCCGACCCGGCTTCGGCGATGGCTGCCATCCGGGCGACGGCGCCGGCGAAGAGGCGCCCGACGACCGGGTCCGCGAGCGGGGCCAGCACGCGACCGATCGGCTCAGGGCGCACGATGATCTCCTCGGTCCAGACGAGGTCGGTCCCTGCGGCCGCGGGCGCCAGCACGATGTCGGCCCACCCGGCAAGGAGTCGTCCGGTCTTGCGCACCGTGAAGCGTGCCATCCCCTCGGGGCCGGGGGGCTCCCACCGGGTGAGCAGCATGGAGTCGTCGAAGCCGACCCGCCGCAGGCCCGTGCGCCCGACGAACCCCCAGCCGACCCGGACCGGGGCGGGGTCGACCCGCATCGTGGTCAGCGGGATCCACTGCCCATAGGCCGCGAAGTCGGTGACGGTGGCCCACACCCGCTCGGGTGGGGCTGCGATGGCGCGACGGACGACGACGGCAGCCACGGTCAGCGGGGGTCCGGCGACGAGGACCCGAAGGGTGTGTCGGGTGTGGCAGGGCTCGCGGGGAGGGACTGCTGCTGGTCGCGGTCGTGGATCTCGCGGCGGAGCCGGTCGATGACGTCGTCCACCTGGCTCATCCGGTATCCGCGCATCGCCGTGTCGAAGTGGAGCTCCTCGAAGTCGGCCGGCGTGAGGGGGGTGTCGGGCAACGGCTCGTGGCTCAGGGATGTCGTCGCGTCGCCGAGCGAGCCGTCGACGCGGCCGAGGACCGCGGCGGTGGTGAGCACGACGAGGACGACGGCCACGAGCAGGACGATCCAGATCACGACCTGATCGTGCCACGACCCGGTGTCGGATGTGACACCACGGGGTTCCACCGGGCGTCAGCCGGCGTCGGACTCCTCGGCCGGCACGGGCAGCAGGGACCGGGTGAGCTGCTCCACGACACCGGGCACGTCCTCGGCCGCGAGGCGGATCGTCGCCCGGCAGACGTCGTCCTGCCAGATCGAGAGGACGACCCGGCCGGACTCGGGATGCGCAGCAATGCGCAGGCGTCGACCCTCCTGGTCGCGCCCCACCACAGTGCTCCCCCGGCGCGGCAGCGGCGAGATCCTCATCCCCCGAGCATGCCACCAGGCGCCTTGAGACGAGTGCGGTTCGAGCGACTAGGTGCTGTAGGTCGTGACGACGCGGACGGCCTCGTCGACGTCGTCGGTGAGCAGGAGCCTGTCGATGTCCTTGGCACTCATCGTGCCGTGGGTCAGCGCCGACTGGTGCAGCCAGTCGATGAGCCCGCCCCAGTAGTCCGTCCCCAGCAGCACCAGGGGGAAGGACGTCACCTTCTGCGTCTGGACGAGTGTCAGTGCCTCGAAGAGCTCGTCGAGGGTGCCGAAGCCACCGGGCAGCACGATGAACCCCTGCGCGTACTTGACGAACATCATCTTGCGGGCGAAGAAGTAGCGGAAGTTCACCCCGAGGTCGACATAACGGTTGAGCCCGCTCTCGAACGGCAGCTCGATGCCCAGCCCCACGGACGTCCCGCCGGCCTCGAAGGCCCCCTTGTTCGCGGCCTCCATGGCGCCGGGGCCGCCGCCGGTGATCACGGCATACCCCGCCTCGACCAGCTTGCGACCGACCTCCACCCCCATGGCGTATGCCGGGTCGCTCGGGGTCGTGCGCGCCGAGCCGAACACGCTCACCGCGGGGCCGAGCTCGGCAAGCGCCCCGAAACCCTCGACGAACTCCGACTGGATCCGCATGACCCGCCACGGGTCGGTGTGCAGCCAGTCGGCCGACTGGTCGCTGTCGAGCAGGCGCTGGTCGGTCGTCGTCCGGGGCACCTGGCCGCGGCGGAGCGTCACCGGGCCGGTGTGGCGCTCGTCATCACTCGCGGTGGCGCCGGTGGTCGTGGTCATCGTTGCTCCTTCAGGTCAGCCAGCGGAGCATCGCGGCCTCCGCGTCGAGGTACTGCTGCACGGGGGCCCGCTCGTGGTCGGTGTGCGCGAGGTTGGGATCCCCGGGGCCGAAGTTGACGGCGGGGACGCCGAGCGCGGAGAAGCGGGCCACGTCGGTCCACCCCTCCTTGGGGCCGACGGGCACGCCGAGCGCCTCGACGAACGCCTTCGCGGCCGGCAGGGTGAGCCCGGGTCGGGCGCCCGGGGCGTTGTCCATGACCGTGACCTCGAAGCCGTCGAAGATCTCCTTGACGTGGGTCACCGCCTGCTCGCCGCTCTTGTCGGGGGCGTACCGGTAGTTCACGGTGACGACGCAGCGGTCGGGGATGACGTTGCCTGCGATGCCGCCGGTGATGGCGACCGCTTGGAGGGCCTCATGGTAGTCGAGGCCCTCGACGTGGACGGTCTGGGCCTCGTAGGAGATGAGCCGGCCCAGGATCGCGGCCGCCCCGTGGATGGCGTTCTCGCCGTTCCACGGCCGCGCCGAGTGGGCGGCGATGCCCGTGGCCACGACCTCGACCCGTAGCGTGCCCTTGCAGCCGCCCTCGATGCCACCGTCGGTCGGCTCGAGGAGCACGGCGAAGTCCGCCTGGACGAGGTCGGGCCGGCCG
>NZ_JBKJPP010000169.1:0-2569 GCF_046595215.1 Lapillicoccus sp.
GTGGTAGCCGCAGTCCCTGACCCAGCCGGCGAGGTCCTGCGCCGTGGTACGAGAAGGGTCATACGTCACCGTCGCCGTCTGGGCGACGGGGTTCGCCTCCACCTTGCTCACGCCCGGCCGGCGGCCAAGGGTGGCTTCCACCACGTTCTTCTCGCTCGCCCAGTGCAACCCGTCAACCTCCAACACCACGCTGCGCTCAGAATTCGTGGATCGGGTAGCCATGCCACACTCCTTCAGATCGGTTGCATTTGCACGAGCGTAGGTCGCTCAGTCGGTGGGGTGGTGGTGGGCTCTGGCTGCAGCATCCGCATCGGTGGGACTCGTGTCCTGCGGCGGCGGGGATGTCTCTCCCCCGTGCATGCCACGCATCATGAAGAACATCATCGCGGTACAGCCCAGTGCCAAGATCAGGAAAGTCCAGCTCACCACCCCAGTGGCAGCCAGAACGACCGCGATGACCAGCATCGGCACGCAGCAGGCCATCATCAACCAACTGTGCCTACCACCACCACCACCATGTCCGGCGTGATTCATCAGGCACCTCCCGATCGGATGGGCGCGCGACCGAGCTTCTGATACAGCCAGCAGTGACCGGTGACTCCCGTCACGAACGTGTCCAGCCCCGCAAGCACCAGCAGGATCTCTAGGCCGACGGTCAGAACCGAGGCGGCCGACAGCAGCAGGACCACCCCCGCCGTCGCCGCGGCCAGGCCGATGGCGATGCGTCCGAGGCGTTCGACCGGGCTGATGTTGACGATGCGCCACGTCGACCACCGGGATGCGGCGATCAGCCCGGTCATGACGACACCCGCTCACGGAGCACCGCAAGCCTGTCGGTGTATTCACCCTCGTCAATCTCACCGCGGGTGAAACGGCCGGCAAGAATCTCCTCGGGGGAGCTGGTCAGGGCCGGCACGCCCCTCCTTCGCTCACCGCGGCTCAGCGCCACGCCTGCCCCGAACAGCAGCGCCACGAACACGAGCATGCCGAACATCATCGCCACGTACCCCCAGCCGTCACCGTACCCGCCGAATCCATCAAACATGACGATCTCCTCCTCAACAATCACCGGACACGTCGGGCCGCTGCACCCAGTCTCAATGCGGACCCACCGCCGTCACAGGGACCTTCGGCCCCCGTTCTCGGACCTTCCTCCTGCGCTTGACTGCCGGGCAGAGAAGGACGTCAGGCAGGATGAAGGCCATGACCCCTTACCGCCGCCGCCTGTGCGCAGCCGCCCTTGCGGGTGGCGCTCTTGTGGGTGGCGGTCTTGTGGGTGGCGCCGCGAGGTGGTCGTGGCGCCACCGGCGCTCACCAGCCGTGGCTGCGTGGTCGCCGGGTCGCGGCAGCGATCGTCAGGCCGGCCCCCTGCAGGTGCGCGTTCTCGGATCGGGGTGGCCGGTCGTGGTGCTCCTTCACGGCATGATCGCCGCTGGGAACTGTTTCGGCGCCGTCTATGACGAACTCGCCGTGAACGCGACCGTCGTTGTCCCCGACCTGCTCGGCTTCGGCGGATCCATGGTCACGACACAGAGCACCGACGCCGCAGCGCACATCGCCGCGCTGGACGCCGCCCTCGCCGCCCTCGAGCTGGACCAACGGCCCACCGTGGTCGCCGGACACTCGATGGGGGGATGTCTCGCCCTGCGGTGGGCGGCCGGGCACCCCGACCGGGTCCGATCCGTCGTCACCTTCGGAGCGCCGCTATACCTCAACCGGACCGAGGCCGACGAACACATCTCGGGAATGGGCCCCATGCAGGCCCTCCTCGCCGGCGACGGCCCGCTCCCCCGGATGGTCTGCTCATGGATGTGCCACCATCGAACGGTCGCCTCCTGGATTGCCGTCGCCTACAGCCCAGACCTCCCCGTACCCGTCGCCCGGTCCGGGGTGCAGCACACCTGGGAAACCTACTCCGGCTCACTCAGCGGACTCATCCACGACGCCGGCTGGGCCGCCGCCGTGGACGTCCTGGGCCGCGCGGGCATCCCGGTCACCCTCGCCGCGGGGAGCGCGGACCCAGTGCCAGTGGCTGGGCGTGCAGCAGAGTTGGCCCACACCTGGCCTCGGCTGAGCCAGCTGCTCCGCCCGGACAGTGACCACGCACTCCCCCTGACCGAGCCCGCGTGGTGTCGGGGAGTCATCGGCGATGCCGTGGCAGAGGGCATTGAACAGGATCCCGTGACCTGATGTGCTCACAAGCCCGATGCAGCGCGCCAGACGTCCAGGACCACCGACGCCCACGGTTCACACCGCATGCTTTGCGGCGAAACTGCCCCGTCTACAACAGGCTGGAAAGCGTTCTGGTTCGGCGGTGTTTGTCCAAATGGTCAGCACCGGTCGCTCCACCCGTCGTTGAGGCGCTTGGCCCCCGCCGGCGCGGGATTTCTGTGAGAAGTCAAGGTAACGATATTTGTGCACGCAGATGCGCCGGAGGCCGATGCGGACCTGCACCGCGCAACCAAGCGCGTCAACGGGACCTTCTACCCTGTCAATTGCGGTAAGGCCCTCGTAGTCTCGCCAGTCAGACGCAGAAGACGTGCCCTCATCTACTCACGGTCGTGGACCA
>NZ_JBKJPP010000082.1:0-55959 GCF_046595215.1 Lapillicoccus sp.
GTCGAGGACTCGGCGCAGGCCGCTGGCGACGTCGTGCATGAGATGGCCCGGCAAGGTGGCGATGGGCTCGTCAAGGTCAGTCCTGTCGAGCGTCACGACCGCAGTCACGTTGACCGCGGAGTCCTTGGGGAGGCCCGTCGCCGAGGCAGGGAGGAAGACATTTCCCGGCAGGGCGGCAAGCGCGGTGTTCGAGGTGATGACCACGACGATGACGGTCCCCAGCCGGCTGGTGTTGGAGGAGTCGGCTGGGGACCAGCACCGGGCGACGCGTGCCCGGCCGACTGCCGCGAGGCTCGCCGAGGTCCACCCTGTGGATCCCTCCCCGCTCGATCACCAGTCGCCCTCACCGCTCAGCCGTGTGCGGCCTGCGTCGACGGCAAAGGCCGTGGAGTCATCGCTGCCCGCGTCCCTGAGCGCGTCGTTGATCTGGGTGGTCACCGACGCGCTCTCCAGGTCGTCGAGGTAGCGCCGGGCAGCGACGGCGAAGAGCTGCGACCGACTGATGCCCAGCTCGGCGGCTCGTCTCGTGGCTGCTTCGAACGTGGCGTCGGGGAGCGAGATGGCGGTTTTCATGACTCAAGCACAACAAGGTATGACCTCGGCAGGTCTGGCCCTCTTCGACACAGCAGACACGCTGGACGATGACGGCCATGGGTTCGAGATCATGGCGCAGCCAGCCGCCGCGCGGGCCCACACAGGGGCTCCCCCAACCGTGAGGGAGCCCCTGTGCACGACTCAGCGCGACGCGACCATGCCGTGTGGGTCGATGACGAACTTCTTGGCTGCGCCCTTGTCGAAGTCCGCGTAACCCTGGGGCGCCTCGTCCAGGGGGATGACGGTGGCATTGACCGCCTTCGCGATCTGCACCTTGTCGTGCAGGATGGCCTTCATCAGGCCGTAGTTGTACTTCATCACGGGGCACTGTCCGGTGACGAAGGAGAGCGACTTCGCCCAGCCGGTGCCGAGGCTGAGCGACAACGCGCCCACCTTGGCTGCCTCGTCGATGCCGCCGGGGTCGCCGGTCACGTAGAGCCCGGGGATCCCGATCGCGCCTCCGGCAGCAGTGATCTCCATCAGCGAGTTCAGCACGGTCGCGGGGGCTTCCTCGCCGGCGTCGGCGCCGTGTCCGCGGGCCTCGAAGCCCACGGCGTCGACGGCCGCATCGACCTCGGGGACGCCTAGGATCTGCTCGATCTGGTCCTTGGGGTCACCCTTCGAGACGTCCACGATCTCGCAGCCGAAGCTCTTGGCCTGCGCGAGACGCTCGGGCTGGAGGTCAGCCACGATCACCACGGCGGCGCCGAGGAGCTGCGCACTCGCAGCGGCGGCAAGACCGACGGGCCCGGCGCCGGCGACATAGACGGTTGAGCCAGGTTTCACCCCAGCGGTGTAGGCACCGTGGAAGCCGGTCGGGAAGATGTCCGACAGCATCGTCAGGTCAGTGATCTTCTCAAGGGCCTGGTCCTTGTCCGGAAAGCGGAGCAGGTTCCAGTCGGCATACGGAATCATGACGTACTCAGCCTGCCCGCCCACCCACCCGCCCATGTCGACGTAGCCGTAGGCAGCCCCGGGTCGGGCCGGGTTGACGTTGAGGCAGATCCCGGTCTTGCCCTCCTTGCAGTTGCGGCAGCGACCGCACGCGATGTTGAAGGGCACCGAGCACAGGTCCCCGACCTTGATGAACTCCACGTCAGAACCCGCCTCGACGACCTCGCCGAGGATCTCGTGACCGAGCACCAGGTCATGGGGAGCAGTCGTGCGTCCTCGGACCATGTGCTGGTCACTGCCGCAGATGTTGGTCGTCGCGACCTTGAGGATCACGCCGTGGTTGCACTTGCGTCCGACGTTCGCGGGATTGACGCCCGGACCGTCCTGGAGCTCGAGCTTCGGGTAGTCGATCTCGTGAACCTCGACCTTGCCGGGGCCCATGTATGCCACACCTCTGTTGCCTGCCATGGAACTGTCTCCTTGCCGTTTGTCGCTGTCGTGGTCTACCGGTAAGCCGTTCACTGGGGCCTATCGCCCCTGGGCTCACCTTCCTTCCTGCCGGGGGCCATGGATCGCCCGTTGTTCCTGGTCGTGACCCGATGACTCACGGTCGGGACCCGATGACGTCCCCCTGGGTGCCCTGAGCGGCCTCATCCGCCTCATCGGCGTCTCTCGGTCGGGCGATCAGGTCGTAGCTGAGGGCTGCGGCGATGCCTCCTACCAGCGACCCCACGACGTAGGCGGGGTACTGGACCCACGCCACCGAACCGCCGAACAGACTCGCGGCCGCGTTGGGACCGAAAGCGCGCGCGGGGTTGACCGCCGCGCCGGTCAAGGGGCCGAACACCACGACGAGACACGTGACCGACAGCCCGATGATCAGCCCGGCCCAGCCCACGGGCGCGCGGCGGTCGACCGCAGTGCCCATAATGGCCAGAAGCAGCAGGTACGTCGCGACCGCCTCCACGAGAATTGCCTGTCCGTAGCTGACATCTGGGGCAAACGCGACGCCTCCGACATTTCCCCGGTCGACGGCGGCCCGCCCGAAGGCGCCGACGACCACGACGCCCCCCAGGACGGAGCCGACGAGCTGGGCGAGGACGTACGGTCCGGCCTCCCTCCAGGGGAAGCGCCCGGTCACGGCCAGAGAGAGCGTCACCGCAGGGTTGATGTGCGCGCCGGATGTCGAGCCGAACGCGTAGATGACGATGGCGACGACCAGCCCGAAGGACAGGCCGATCACCCCGAGGGCCGCATAGTCCACGGCCTTGCCCACGGTCAGGGCGGCAACCACCGAACCCGGCCCGAAGACGATCAGCAGCGCCGTCCCGACCATCTCGGCCGCACACCTACGAAACAAGGTACTCGTCATCTCTACCTCCTGCACTCGGACCCGGACCCACCGCGAACGGCGTCTCGCCCGGCCACAGCGCTTTCTCGATACCCAGCGCGAACGCCTTCAATCCACCGGGGGCGGGCAAGCCGGGATGTCGGCGGCAGTCTGCTTGACGTGAGAAGGATATCCAATCAGTGCGCCGCTCGCATCGAGGCGACGATCCGCGGGTGGCCGTCGATCTCGGTCTGGTCGATGACCGAGACGTCGCCAAGGCCGACGATGCGCCCCAACCGGCGCAGACCCTCGGCGGGAAACCCCCAGTAGAGGAAGGTGTCGCGCGGGTAGACCTCGCCGGGCTGGTGAACCTCGATCGCCGCGGTCTCGCCCGGGAGGTGCGAGCCGTAGGTCTCGAGGACGACCTCGCCGCCCGGCGTCAGCACGTCGGCGAGCGTCTGGAGCAGCGCGATCGGGTCGGTCACCCGGTGCAGGATGCCAAAGCAGAGCACCACGTCGAAGCGCTCCCCCAGCTCGCGCACGTCCAGCGCATCCATGCGGTGGTAGTCGACCTGCGAGTCGAGCAGGTCGGAGACGGCGCGAAAGCCGGCACCGCCTGGCAGGGTCACGCCGAAACGATCGCGGACCCAGTCGACATACTGCTCGTTGTCCACCGCGACGACGCGGCGCGCACCGCGAGCCTCCGCCAGGAAGCTGTAGAAGCCGTCGAACGTGCCGATATCGAGCACCCGTCGCCCCGCGAAGCGGTCCGCGCCGACCACCGGGAGACGGTAGCCGTGGTCGCGGGCGATGCCCGGCGTGTAGATCCCCGGCGCCAGCGCGAAGGTGTGAAACCACAACGGGACCGAGCCGCGGACCTCCTCGGCACGCGCCGGCGCCGCCCCGATGGGCAGCACGTCGGCGACCAGCTGCTCGGCGGGGGACGTCTCGGGGATCGGCTCGATCGCCTCCATCGACTCAGTAGGCTCGATCAGCTCGGACATGTCTTCGGCCTCCACCACAGCACCTCTCTCGCGTTGACCTGCGTCGTCAGGTCTGGCCGCTGACGTCGACGTGGTCCGCCTTTCGCCGTGAGATGGCACGGTGGCCGTGGTGAGCAGTGTGCCGTATGCACGGGTCTGCGGGAAGAGCCCGGGAAGCGCCCGTGACCCGATGGGCAGGCTTCGATGTCGTCCGCCCGGGCACGCGCCCTCGCTGGTGCAGTGACGCGGTTGAATGGGCCCATGACACCCCCTGACCCGACGCCCGAGCAGTCCGCCGAGCCCGCCTCCTCCCGCCCCTGCACCCGGGTCGGCGCCGACGAGCTCGAGCCAGCAGACCCGACTCCGGGGATGTCACGAAAGATGGCCCAGCACACGAGCGCCATGTGGTCGGGCACGGTCGACACCGAGCCGGGCGCGGTGTCGGGGTGGCACCACCACGGCACCCATGAGACGACGCTCTACGTCCTGGCCGGCACGATGCGGCTCGAGTCCGGCAGCGACGGCGGACATGTCCTCGACGCCGGCCCGGGAGATTTCCTCCACGTGCCCGCGGGGGCGGTCCACCGCGAGGCCAACCCGGGCCCGGGCGCCTCCCGCGCCGTCGTCGTCCGATGCGGTTCGGGCACCCTGACGGTCAACGTCGACGGCCCGGGCCGCTGAGCCGGGCTCAGATCGCCTGCATCTTCTGCAGGCGGTTCAGCGAGAACCAGCCGAACGGGATCGGCAGCCAGTAGGTCGCGATCCGGTAGAGCAGCACCGAGGACACGGCCGTGCCGCCGTCGAGCCCGATCGCGATGAGACCCGCCGACATGGCCGCCTCGATCCCGCCGAGTCCTCCGGGCGTCGGCACCGCCGACCCGATGATGGCCCCGGCGAAGTAGACGACCGCGATGGCCGCGACGGGCGCGTCGGAGCCGAAGGCCCGCGTCGCACAGACCATCGCGGCGACGAAGGACACGTCGAGGAGCAGCGCACCCCCGAGCACCTGGCCGAGCTTCGACGGGTGCTGCAGGACGCCGAGCACCTGCGGCACGGCAGTCCTGACCTGCGGGAGCACCCGTCCGGTGATGAGTCGGCGCACCGGGGGCACGGCGAGCAGCCCCAGGACGACGAGGACGACGATCGGGACGACCGCGACGAGGACCGGTGGGGGCGTGAAGGAGGCCCTTGCTCCGGTGCCGGCCAGGACGCCCGACAGCACGAGCAGCACGAAGTACGAGCAGAACTGGGCCACCTGGGCAACTCCGACACTGGCCCCGGCGACCGCCGGCTTGAGCCCCGCCTTCTGGAGGTATCGGGTGTTCAGGGCGATGTTGCCGATGGCTGCGGGGGCGACCAGCCCGCTGAAGGCGACGGCGAGCTGGGTCATGTAGGTGCGCGCAAACCTCAACGGGGTGCTGACCGCTCCCGCCAGGGCGAGGGAGGCACCGGCGAAGGTCAGCGCGGCGAAACCGACCGTCGCCAGGGCCCAGCCCCACTTGGCGGTGCCGAGGACCTGGGAGAAGTTCACCTGCGCGAGCTGCGTGAGGAGGAAGTATGCCGCGACGCCGCCGCCGAGGACCGTGACCAGGCCGCGTAGCGTCACCCGGCGCAGCTCGACCGGCTCGGCCTGCTCCTCACTCGGCCGGAGCTGCAGGATCCGCTCGCGCAGCTGCCCGAGCAGCACCTTGTGCTCCTTGAGCGCCGTCCTGGTGGACCGAGTCAGCGCGATCGGCTGGAGCAGGGGCAGGGCGCGCGCGACCTCGTCGACCCCGAGCGCGGCCACGGCGGCAGTGACGGAGCGGTCGGGACCGACGGAGAGTGCGGTGGTCGTCAGCAGCTGGGCGGTGTCGATCCTCAGGGTGAGGTCATCGGCGGCGACGTCCCCGACCCCGACCCGGCGCAGTCCCGCCCGTCCGTCGTCGAGCATCATCACGACGTCGGGGGCCAGCCCCCGGTGGGCCACCCGGCGACGTTGGAGGGTCCCGGCCATCGACCAGACCTCGGCCAGCTGGGCGTCGGTGAGGTCGGTGCCCAGCTCCTCGAGGGTCGTGCCCCGGGGGTTGACGTGGGCGATCACCGCGGAGAACGGTCCCACCTCGCAGACGGCCACGGGCCGGGGGGCGGGGATCCTCGCCTGGGCGAGCGTCAGCCCCATCAGCGTGCGGTGCTCGAGCTCGGCCCGCAGGGTGAGGGCGGGCGTGCGCGTCGAGCCGCTGCGCAGGCGGAGCAGGCGCACGAGCCGCCACCCGGAGGCCAGTCCGAAGGTGTCCCGGTCCATGACCCGGACATCGACCGGCAGCGTGTCGGTCTGCCCGAGGTAACGACGGTCGCCGGAGTCGTCCGGGTCGACGAGCTCGAGCCGGGTGAGGGGCACGCCGCTGGCGACCAGCGCCTCGGCGACCTCGCTGCCCGGCGGCCGCGTCGACGTGGCCCCGAAGCCGTAGCGGAACGCGAGCCCGACGGCCCAGCCGAGCAGGAGCGAGCAGGTGACCGCCAGGGAGGTGCTTGCTCCGGAGAGGAACGCCGTCACGGCACTGGAGCCGATCACGACGATCGCGAGCGGCCAGATCCACTTGCGGCCGACGATGTCGGCCACGGTGAGCAGGGCCACGAGCGCGACGATGACCGCGTCGAGCGGCGCCGTGCGCCCCTCGCGCAGCGGCCGGGTCACGGCGCCGAGGACGACGCCGGCGTGCCCGTCGAGGATCAGCGACCGCAGGCCGATGACGAGGAGGGCCCCGACCCCCGCGGCCAGCAGGGCCTGGCCCAGCTGCAGGGGTCGCGCCCGGACGACGAGGTCGGCGCCGACGGCCAGCGGCAGGACGACGATGCCGATCCCCCCGAGCCAGCCGAGGAGCTGGAGGAGCAGTCGTGGCAGGCCGTCGGTCGCGAGCGCGAGATCCTGCTCCAGCGCGCCGGCGGTGCCCACGGCCACGTCGGCCACGGCGACCGCCGCGACGAGGGCGGCCAGCACAATCACGAGGCGGAGGGCGTCCGCCGGCCGACGGACCCGGTCCGGGATCGGTGGTTCGATCACCGTGACAGTCGAGGGGGCCGTGGACATCGTCCCATCCTGCCGCACCGCCAGGCTGCGGCCGCGTCACGACGCGGCGCGAGCGGTGCGGATGATCCCGTGTCGGTGGGGGGTCCCGCCCGGCTCGCCGGTGCGCAAGGATGCCGGGATGGACACCGACGACGTGCGATCTGCGGCCCGCCAGGCGGGGAACCATCCCGCCCTCGAGACGGCCGCCCGGCTCGGGTACGCCGTCAACGGTGTGCTCCACCTGCTCATCGCCTGGTTGGGGTTCCAGCTCGCGCTGGGTGCCGGGGGTGGGTCGGCCGACCAGTCCGGGGCGCTGCAGACAGTCGCCGGGACCGCTGTCGGCCGGGCGTCGCTCTGGATCGGTGTGCTCGGGTTCCTCGGACTCGGGCTCTGGCAGGTCACCGAGGTCTTCGTGTCCCGGGACGAGACGTCCGACCGGGTCAAGGCCGCCGCCAAGGCGGTGCTCTACCTCTTCCTGTCATTCAGCTGCCTCACCTGGGCCCGCGGCTCCAGCGGCTCGTCCAGCAGCACGCAGACCGTCGACTTCACCGCCACCCTCATGGAGAAGCCCGCCGGGCGGGTCCTCGTCGGTCTCGTCGGGCTCGGCATCGTTGCCGTCGGCGTCTACCACGTCGCCAAGGGCTGGCGGCGGACCTTCCTCAAGGACCTTGACGAGCACCCCGGGGTCCTGGCGGAACGGGCCGGGAGGTTCGGCTACATCGCCAAGGGCGTCGCGCTTGTGCTTGTCGGCATCCTCTTCGCCCTCGCCGCGCTGCACGCTGCCCCCTCGGAGGCCACGGGGCTCGACGGCGCCCTCCGGACGATGCTCAAGGCGCCCCAGGGGCCGCTCCTGCTGGCCGTCGTCGCCCTCGGCTTCGCCGCGTATGCCGTGTACTCCTTCGCCCGCGCACGGCACGCCAAGGTCTGACGGGGCCCACGGCCGCGGCCCGCCGAGGTCTGACGGCTGACAGCCTGCGCGGCGCACCTGGGACGACTGCCCGCTCAGGCGCGCGGGCGCACGCCGTCCCGACGCAGGTAGGCCCACGCGAGGACGGCGCAGGTCAAGCCGTTGAGGAATCCGACGATCACGTCGCTGAGGTGGTGCATGCCGCGGTAGAGCCGGGCATAGGCGACGAGGAACGGGATGACGAGACAGACGACGGTGACGACCCGGCGTAGCACCGGGTTGGGGATCCGCTGGGCGATGGCGGCCAGGGTGAAGTAGAGCGCCGTCGAGGCCCCGACGTGACCGCTGGGGTAGGACGACGTCGGGGGGGCCGGGTCGAGGTGCTCGACGTCGGGACGGGCGCGGCCGGTGACCGCGGTCGCGAGCACGAACACCGTGGCCTGCACGGCGATGGCGATCGCCGGGACCACCGCCACCCACCACTGCCTGGTCCGCCACCAGATGAGCGCCACCATCACGATGCAGACACCGATGACGATCTCGGTGTTGCCGATGCGGGACCAGACCATGGTGATCGAGTTCCACAGCGGGGTGCGGCCGTCTGCGAGCGCGTGGTTGACCGCGTTCTCGGCGGTCAGCCCACCCAGGGGGCCCTCGATGAGCTTGCCGATGCCGACGATGACGACCCAGAGCAGGACCGCCGGCGCGAGGACCCGGACGGCGAGGTCGCGCAGGGCGGAGGAGGCGTGTGGACGGGACTCGTCGTCGACGTAGCGGGTGAGGAACGGCATGGCGTCAGGCCTCCGGGAGGTCGAGGGGATGGGCAGGGTTCCACCCGCGGTAGCCGACGTAGGACGCCCACGCCAGGCCGGAGCCGACGAGGATGCCTGCGACGACGTCCGACGGGAAGTGCACGCCGAGGAAGACGCGGTCCGCCGCGGTGGCGGCGACGATGACGACGGCGCCGGTGACCACGGCATACCGCGCCCGGGCAGTGCGCAGCAGGGGCCAGACGAGCAGCGTGACCACGGTGGCGGCGGAGGCGCTGTTGGCGGCGTGGCCCGACGGGAAGCTGTAGCCCGGGGCGTGCGACACGGCGTCGGCGACGACCGGGCGGGCCCGCTGGACGAGGTACTTGAGGTCGAGCGCGATGTTCCAGGCGGCCATCATCGTCACGAAGGCCCAGATGGCTCGTGTTGTCAGCCCGTGCCGGGCCCAGGCCCAGGCGCACACCCCGGTGCCGACGACATAGACCCACCGGGGCTGCAGCGCCTCCTGCCACGCCACCAGCGCGGTGAGGAGACCCGGGTGTGCTCGGGTCACCTCGGTGGCCGCGCGGATCGTCGCATCGTCCAGGGCGATCACCGCGGCGACCTTGTCCCGCGCCAGGAGCGCCAGCGCCGTCACCGGCACGGCGGTGGCGACGGCATATCCGAGCGCTGGGAGGAGGGACCGGAGGCGCTGCGGCCGGCCTCGCCGCGACTCAGCGGACGCGGACAACGAGCCCGCCGGGCAGGGTGCGGACGGACAGGCCGTGCTGGGGGCCCTTGGGATCGCCGTCGATCTGGGTCTCGACCGGCGCTCTCGTGCTGATCTGCATGGATCTGCCCCGCAACCGCACCAGCTGACGGTGCCCGCGGCGGTGCCGGCTCGTGACGTCCGCGGCGACTGCTGCCCACCCGAAGGGACCCTTGGGGGCCATGATCACGCCGTCGAGGCGGCCGTCGTCGAGGCGCGCCTCGGGCATGAGCTCCACGTTGCCCTGGAGGGTCCCGCAGTTGCCGATGATGACGCTCCGGGCGTGCTGGTGCTGGGAGCTGCCCCCGTCGGTGGACACCTGCACCCGGAAGCCCTTGGCCCACAGGCGTCCGACCCCGGCCAGGACGTAGGCCGGCCAGCCGATGACGCCCTTGACCTTCTCGTTGGTGTTGGCCATGACCTCGGCGTCGATGCCGATGCCGGTCATGACGAGGAAGATCTCCTCATCCTCGCGCCGCGGGTCCTCACTGCCGTGCTGCGCGGTGTCGCCCTTGAGAGCGTCCGGGGAATGCGAGTCGGGGAAGAGTCGCACCAGGCCGACGTCGATGCGTCGGTCCTTCCCGGTGAGGACCACTTCGAGCGCCTCCTCGATCTTGTCGACGGGCAGCTCGAGGTTGCGGGCGAGCAGGTTGCCGGTGCCACCGGGCAGGAGACCGAGGGGTGTGTCCGTGCCGACGAGCGACGTGGCCACGGCCCGCACGGTGCCGTCACCCCCGAGGGGGCAGACGATGTCGACGCCCCGGTCGACGGCCTCCTGCGCCTGACCGACGCCGGGGTCCTCCTCGGTGGTCTCGAGCCACAGCGGCTCGGCCCAGCCCGCGTCGGTGCAGACCGTGGTGATGCGGGCGCGCACGTCCTCGAGGTCCTTGAACTTCGTCGGGTTCACGACGACGGCAAGACGGCGGGGGGCGGCAGGGGAGTCGGTCGAGGTCTCGGTGGTCACGCGCAGACCCTACCCACGCGGGCCCCGGGGGAACCCCGAGCGCCGCGCCGACTCAGGAACCGGTGTAGTAGCGGTCGGCAACCTCGAGCGCGTGGTCGAGGATGGCCACCCCCTCGCGGATCTCGTCCGCCGTGGTCGTGCACGGCGGCACGACGTGGGTGCGGTTGAAGTGGACGAACGGCCAGAGCCCCTCGGCCTTGCAGGCCGCCGCGAACTCGCCCATCGGGGCGGCGTCGGCGCCGGTCGCGTTGAAGGGGACCAACGGCTCCCGGGTATGCCGGTCGCGCACCAGCTCGAGGGCCCAGAACACGCCCAGGCCGCGCACCTCGCCGACGGACGGGTGCCGCTCGGCGAGGGCCCGCAGCTCGGGGCCGATGACGTCCGCGCCCAGGGCGCGGGCGTGGTCGATGATGCCCTCCTCGCGGAAGATGCCGATCGAGGCGACGGCCGACGCGCACGCGAGCGGATGGCCGGAGTAGGTCAACCCACCGGGGAAGGCGCGGTGCTGGAACGTCTCGGCGATCCGGTCGGACATGACGACGCCACCCAAGGGGACGTAGCCGGAGTTGACGCCCTTGGCGAAGGTGATGAGGTCGGGGGTCACGTCCCAGCGGTCGACGGCGAACCACTCGCCGCACCGGCCGAAGCCGGCCATCACCTCGTCGGCGATGAGCATGATGCCGTGCTCATCGCAGATCTGCCGCACCCCGGCGAGGTAGCCGTCCGGCGGGACGAGGACGCCGTTGGTGCCGACGACCGGCTCGAGGATGATCGCCGCCACGGTGGACGGGCCCTCGACCATGATCGTGTCGCGCAGGTGCTGCAGGGCGCGCTCGCCCTCCTCCGCCTCGGTGGTCGAGTGGAAGGCCGAGCGGTAGGGGTAGGGACCCCAGTGCCGCACGACACCCGGCATACCGGGCTCGGACGGCCACCGTCGCGGGTCCCCGGTCAGGGCGATGGCGCCGGCCGTGGCGCCGTGGTAGCTGCGGTAGGCCGCGAGGATCTTGTGGCGGCCCGTGTGCAGCCGCGCCATCCGGATGGCGTTCTCGTTGGCCTCCGCCCCACCGTTGGTGAAGAAGACCATGTTGAGGTCGCCGGGGGCGATCTCCGCGATGAGCCGGGCCGCCTCGGAGCGCGCGTCGTTGGCGAAGGTGGGGCCGATCGTCAGCAGCCGGCCCGCCTGCTCCTGGATCGCCGCGACGAGCTTCGGGTGCTGGTAGCCGATGTTCACGTTGACCAGCTGGGAGGAGAAGTCGAGGTAGCGCTTCCCGTCGAGGTCCCAGAACTGCGAGCCCAGCGCCCGCTCGATCGGTAGCGGGTCGATGGCCGCCTGGGCCGACCACGAGTGGAACACGTGACGGCGGTCGTTGCCGCGCACCGTCGCCTGATCGGTCGGGATGGACGCGATGGCGGTCGACGACGTCGTGGGTTCGGCGAGCTGGGTCACGAAGGCTCCTGTCGGGACGGGCGGTCAGCGGGTGCGCGGGAAGCCGAGGTCGACGCTCGAGGTCGCCGGGTCAGGCCAGCGCGACGTGACGACCTTGCCGCGGGTGTAGAACTGGATGCCCTCGGGCCCGTACATGTGCGTGTCGCCGAAGAGCGAGGACTTCCAGCCGCCGAAGGAGTAGTAGGACACCGGCACGGGGATCGGGACGTTGATGCCGACCATGCCCACCTCGACGTCGAACTGGAACCTGCGCGCCGCGCCGCCGTCACGGGTGAAGATGGCGACGCCGTTGGCATAGGCGTTGCTGTTGATCAGCTCGAGGCCCTCCTCGTAGGTCTCGACGCGCACAACGGAGAGCACCGGGCCGAAGATCTCGTCGCGGTAGACGCTCATCCGTGGGGTGACGTGATCGATGAGGGTGGTGCCGAGGAAGAAGCCCTCCGTGGGCAGGTCGCCCTCCCTGCCGTCGACGACGAGCGTGGCCCCCTCCTGCTCGCCCTGGTCGATGTAGCCGCGGACCTTGTCCCGGTGCTCGCCGGTGATGAGGGGGCCCATGTCGCTGTCGGGGTCGGTGCCGTCGCCGATGGTCAGCTTGGGCAGGCGGGCGGCGATCGCGTCCACGAGCGGGTCGCCGATCGCGCCGACGGCCACCGCGACGGAGAGGGCCATGCACCGCTCCCCCGCCGAGCCGTATGCTGCGCTGACGACGGCGTCCGCCGCCATGTCGACGTCCGCGTCGGGCAGGACCAGGGCATGGTTCTTGGCGCCACCGAGGGCCTGGACCCGCTTGCCGGCGGCCGTGCCCGTCTCGTAGATGTACTTGGCGATGGGCGTCGAGCCGACGAAGCTCACGGCCTGGATGTCGGGGTGGGCGAGGATCGCGTCGACCGCCTCCTTGTCACCCTGGACGACGCTGAACACGCCCTCGGGAAGGCCGGCCTCCTTCCACAGCCGGGCGAGGAAGAGCGACGCCGAGGGGTCCTTCTCGCTGGGCTTGAGGATGAACGCGTTGCCGCACGCGATGGCGTTGGCGCACATCCACAACGGCACCATCGCCGGGAAGTTGAAGGGGGTGATGCCGGCGACGACCCCCAGGGGCTGGCGGATGCTGTACACGTCGACCCCGGTGGCGGCCTGCTCGGAGAAGCCGCCCTTGAGCAGGTTGGGCACCCCGGTGGCGTACTCGACGTTTTCGAGGCCTCTGGCGATCTCGCCGGCGGCGTCGGCGACGACCTTGCCGTGCTCGGAGGTGATGATGCGTGCGAGGTCGTCGCTGCGCTCGTGCAGCAGCTCGCGGAAGGCGAAGAGGACCGCGGCCCGCTGCGACAGCGACGACGTGCGCCAGTCCCGCTGCGCCGCGACGGCCGAGGCCACGGCCGCATCAAGCTCCGCCGCACTGGCCAGATCGACCTCACCGGTCTGCTGGCCCGACGCCGGGTTGTAGACCGGTGAGGTGCGCCCGGACGTGCCGGGAGTCGAGGTGCCGTTGACCCAGTGGGAGATTCTCGTCGCCATAACCGTCAGCCTAGGGATCGACCGAGGCCATGACAATCCCTCTATTGCTATGTTACAAAGCGTGCCCGCCACCGCCTCCCCTGCCTCCCCTGGCGACCCCGCTGTCCGGGAGCTGATCTCCCACCTGGAGCAGCGCCTCACCGAGCCCACGGCGCGGGGGCTGTCGCAGGCCGTCGGGGCGGCCATCCGGGACGGCGTCCTCGTGCCCGGCACCAGGCTCCCGCCGATCCGGACGGTGGCCGCCCAGCTCACGCTGTCACCGACCACCGTCAGCGCCGGCTGGGCCCTGCTCGCGCGGGCCGGCTCGGTGCGCACCGACGGGCGCCGGGGCACAAGGGTCGTCGACGCGAGCCTGCCCGGGGCCAGCCGCTATCGGTCGGCCCTCGAGCGGCAGGCCGAGATGCGCCTCGACCTGTCCACCGGGGTCCCGGACGCCGGCCTGCTGCCCAACCTGCGTGTGGCGCTCGAGCACCTGACGACGGCTGGGACGCCGGGCAGCTATCTGGACGAGCCGGTGCTGCCCGAGCTGGCGGACGTCCTGCGGCAGGACTGGCCCTGCGTCGTCGCGGACCTCACCGTCGTCGACGGCGCCATGGACGGGCTCGACCTGGTGGCCCGGACCGCGCTGCGCTTCGGCGACCGCGTCGTCGTCGAGCAACCGACCTTCCCCCCGCTCGTCGACCTGCTCGAGTCGGTGGGCGTCGTGCTCGTGCCCGTGGGGATGGACAGCGAGGGGATGACCCCCGAGGGCCTGACGCACGCCCTCGCCTCGCCGGTCGTGGCGCTCTTCCTCCAGCCCCGGGCGCAGAACCCGACCGGGGTGACCCTGAGCGAGCGCCGGGCGCGTGAGCTGGCCGCCCTGCTGGCTGGGCGCACCACCCTCGTGGTCGAGGACGACTCGGCCGCGGGCATCGCGCTGACCCCGCCGCTCAGCCTCGGCCGGTGGATCCCCGACCAGACGGTCCACGTGCGGAGCTTCTCCAAGTCGCATGGGCCGGACCTGCGCCTTGCAGCCATGAGCGGGCCGCCGGACGTCATGGCCGCGGTCGAGTCGCGCCGCCATGTCGGTCAGGGCTGGAGCAGCCGGCTGCTCCAGCGCATCCTCCTGTCTCTCCTCACCGACCCCGGGGCGATCGCTGCCGTGGCCGGCGCCCGCGACGAGTACGCCCGCAGACGCGGCGCGCTCGTGGACGCGCTGGCCCGCCACGACGTCGTCACGGGCGGGACCGACGGGCTCAACATCTGGGTGCCGGTGCACGACGAGGCCGCGGCCATGGTCCGCCTCGCCAGCGAAGGGATCGGCGTCGCGCCGGGCAAGGCCTTCACCGTGAGACCCTCCGGCCAGGACCATGTGCGGGTCACCGCAGGTCTCGTGCCCGTCGAGCGTGCCGACGACGTCGCCCGGGTCCTCGCGGCCGCCGCCCGCACGACGGCCTGGCGACCCCGCACCCGCTGACCCACGCTCGACTCAGGCACCGTGCCTGCGAGCGTGCATGGTTGACACCTCTTATCTCCCGGGTGTAGACCCGTTCTGGGTCATGCAGGTGGGCCGATGGCCGGCTCCGGTGACCGAGGGGCTGGGTGTGCCAACGGCTCCGGAGAGCGGCACCGATGCCCACACCAGCTGCGGTCAAAGCCGAGGAAGCCCTGATCCACGTGCTGTGGCTCAACGCGGGGCTCAGTTGCGACGGAGACTCCGTATCGCTTACTGCGGCAACGCAACCGAGCATCGAGGAGATCGCCCTCGGCGCTCTTCCCGGGCTTCCCCAAGTCGCCGTGCACTGGCCCCTCATCGACTTCGAGTGCGGCCCGGCCGGGGGCGCCGACGACTTCCTCGAGTGGTTTTGGAAGGCCGACCGAGGCGAGCTCGAACCCTTCGTGCTGGTCGTCGAGGGCTCGATCCCCAACGAGAAGCTGCACGACGAGGGCGGCTACTGGTCCGGGTTCGGCAACAACCCCGCCACCGGGCAGCCAGTCACGACGAGCGAGTGGCTCGATCGCCTGGCCCCCAAGGCCACGGCGATCATCGCCGCCGGGACCTGCGCGACGTACGGCGGCATCCACGCCATGGCCGGCAACCCCACGGGCGCGATGGGCGTCCCCGACTACCTCGGCTGGCGGTGGAGGTCCAAGGCCGACATTCCGATCGTGTGCGTCCCTGGCTGTCCCGTGCACCCGGACAACCTCTCGGAGACCATCACCTACCTGCTCTATCTCGCCACCGGTCAGGCGCCGATGATCCCTCTCGATGACCAGCTGAGACCGACGTGGCTCTTCGGCGCCACCGTCCACGAGGGCTGCGACCGGGCCGGCTACTACGAGCAGGGCGACTTCGCCACCGAGTACGGCAGCCCGAAATGCATCGTCAAGCTCGGCTGCTGGGGCCCGGTGGTCAAGTGCAACGTCCCCAAACGCGGGTGGATCAACGGCGTGGGCGGCTGCCCGAACGTCGGCGGGATCTGCATCGGGTGCACCATGCCGGGCTTCCCCGACAAGTTCATGCCGTTCATGGACGAGCCACCGGGCGGCAAGCTGTCCACCGCTGCGGTCGGGGTCTACGGCACGGCCATCCGCAACCTGCGCAAGTTCACGACGAAGACCGTCGATCAGGAGCCCAGCTGGCGCAAGCCCGGCCGAGAGCTCACCACAGGAGCCCGCCGCACCTGGTAGTTCCCACCCCTCGGCGTCCCCGGCCACGGGTCAGCGGTCGCCCGCGCCGTCTGCAGAGAGGCACCACGATGACGTCGACGATCCCCACTCCCACCCGCGAGGGCTCCGACGGCCGCGAGCTCACGGAGATGTCCTGGGACCCGATCACCCGGATCGTCGGCTCGCTGGGCATCTACACGAAGATCGACTTCGCCAACCGGGAGGTCGTCGAGTGCCACAGCACCTCGTCGATCTTCCGCGGCTACTCGATCTTCATGAAGGGCAAGGACCCGAGGGACGCCCACTTCATCACCAGCCGGATCTGCGGCATCTGCGGCGACAACCACGCGACCTGCTCGTGCTACGCGCAGAACATGGCCTACGGCGTGAAGCCCCCCAACCTCGGGGAGTGGATCGTCAACCTCGGCGAGGCCGCCGAGTACATGTTCGACCACAACATCTTCCAGGAGAACCTCGTCGGGGTGGACTACTGCGAGCGGATGGTCAAGGAGACCAACCCGGCCGTCCTCGCGAAGGCCGAGAACACCCGCTCCCCGCACGAGGACCAGCACGGCTATCGCACGATCGCCGACATCATGCGCTCGCTCAACCCGTTCACCGGCGAGTTCTACCGAGAGGCCCTCCAGGTCAGCCGCTCGACCCGCGAGATGTTCTGCCTCATGGAGGGTCGCCACGTCCACCCCTCGACGCTCTACCCCGGGGGGGTCGGCACCGTCGCGACGATCCAGCTCATGACCGACTACATCACCCGGCTGATGCGCTACATCGAGTTCATGAAGAAGGTCGTCCCGATGCACGACGACCTCTTCGACTTCTTCTACGACGCGATCCCGGGATACGAGCAGTCCGGCCTGCGCCGCACGCTGCTGGGGTGCTGGGGCGCCTTCCAGGATCCCGAGGTGTGCAACTTCGCCTACAAGGACATGACCGACTGGGGCCGGGCGATGTTCGTCACGCCCGGGGTCGTCGTCGACGGCAAGCTGGTGACCACGGACCTCGTGGAGATCAACCTCGGCATCAGGATCCTCCTCGGGTCGTCGTACTACGAGGACTGGCAGGGTCAGGAGATGTTCGTCAAGAACGACCCGCTGGGCAACCCCGTGGACTCGCACCACCCGTGGAACCAGCACACGAACCCCAAGCCCCAGAAGCGCAACCTCGAGGACAAGTACAGCTGGGTCATGTCCCCTCGCTGGTTCGACGGCACCGACCACCTGGCTCTCGACACCGGAGGTGGACCGCTGGCCCGGCTGTGGACCACGGCGCTGGCCGGCCTCGTCGACATCGGCTACGTCAAGGCCACCGGGGACAGTGTCCAGATCAACCTGCCGAAGACGGCACTCAAGGGTCCGGTCAGCTTCGAGTGGAAGATCCCCCGGTGGAGCAACACCCTCGAGCGCAACCGCGCCCGCACCTACTTCCAGGCCTACGCGGCGGCCGCTGCCCTCCACTTCGCGGAGCAGGCCCTTGTCGAGATCCGGGCGGGACGGACCAAGACGTGGGAGTCCTTCGAGGTCCCGGACGAGGGAGTGGGCTGCGGCTTCACCGAGGCCGTGCGCGGGGTCCTGTCCCACCACATGGTCATCCGGGACGGCAAGATCGCCAACTACCACCCCTATCCCCCGACCCCGTGGAACGCCAGCCCTCGTGACGCGTTCGGCACGCCCGGTCCCTACGAGGACGCCGTCCAGGGTCAGCCGATCTTCGAGGAGAACGACCGGGAGAACTTCAAGGGGATCGACATCATGCGCACGGTGCGCAGCTTCGACCCCTGCCTCCCGTGCGGCGTCCACATGTATCTCGGGGACGGCAAGCACCTCGACCTGACGCACTCCCCCGCCGCGGCGATGACCGGCGAGTGAGCATCCACCGGGAAGCGCCGTCGGAGGGCGAGCATCCCGACGTGCTCCGCGCGTCCGGGCAGCGCATCGAGACGTTGCTGGAGGCCCTCTCCTCCGGCGGGACCGTGGCCCGGGAGCGGGCCGAGGAGCTCGTGCGCCTCGTGACCGAGCTCTATGGCGAGGGACTGTCCCGGATCCTTGCCGTCCTCGCCCAGCGCGGCGAGCCGGGCCGGGACGCGCTGAGGGACCTCGTCGCCGACGACCTCGTGGCCAGCCTCCTCATCGTGCACGGCCTGCACCCCGAGGACGTTCGCACCCGAGTGGAGGCGGCCCTGGAGTCGGTGCGGCCCTACCTCGGCACCCACGGCGGCGACGTAGAGCTCATCGAGGTCACCGGCGAGGGTGTCGTGCGCCTCCAGCTCCTCGGGAGCTGCGACGGCTGCCCGTCCTCCTCGGCCACCCTCGAGCTGGCCGTCGAGGGCGCGATCGAGGCTGCGGCACCTGAGGTCCTGTCGGTCGAGGTCGTCGCCCCCGAGAAGCCCGAGGGCGCGGCGCCGGCGCTCATCCCGCTCTCCGCGCTGCGGGCGAGGCTCACGGCCCACGACGAGGCGCGGGGCCACTGGGAGGGCGCGCCCGAGCTCGGTGAGCTGGGGGACGGCGAGGTCGGCGGCTTCCGGGTCGCGGGCACCTCCCTGCTCGTCTGCAGGGTGGGCCCGGACCTGTTCGCCTTCGCCGACGACTGCGCCGTCTGCGACGGCTCGATGGCCGGGGCCCGGCTCGGTCGACGGGCCGGGGCGCCCGTCGGGTCCGCCGTGCTCACCTGCCCGCTCTGCCAGGCGCACTACGACGTGCGGGCAGCCGGCGCCGGTGTCGGGGAGACGGTCGGACACCTCGAGCCCTTCCCCGTGCTGCGCCGCGACGGCGTCCTGTCCGTCGCCGTCCCGACCGTCCCGGAGCCGGTGCCGACATGAGCAGCCCCGTCCCGGTGGGCACGTTGCGCCGCCTCGCGACGTCGAGACGCCCGGCTCCCGTCGGCGAGCGGTGCGAGATGTGCGCCGAGCCGATCCGGGACCAGCACCAGCACGTGGTCAACCTCGAGAGCCGGGCGCTGCTGTGCACCTGCCGCGGGTGTTACCTCCTCTTCTCCGGCGACGCAGCCCGCCAGAGCTATCGGGCCGTCCCGGAGCGATACCTCTCCTTCCCCGGGTTCCGGCTCGGACCGGCCCAGTGGAGCACCCTCGAGATCCCCGTCGGCCTGGCGTTCTTCTTCCGCAGCTCGGCCTCCGGTCGGACCGTCGCGTTCTATCCCGGACCGGCAGGGGCGGCCGAGTCGGAGCTCGAGCTCGACGCGTGGGAGTCCGTGGTCACCGCCAACCCCGCGCTCGGGCTCGCCGCGCCGGACACCGAGGCGGTCATCATCCGGGTCCCGGGCACCGGTGCGGCCGAGGCCCACCTGGTGCCGATCGACGCCTGCTACGAGCTGGTCGGGCTGCTGCGGCAGGTGTGGCGCGGCTTCGACGGCGGCCAGGAGGCCCGGGCCCGGATCGACGCGTGGTTCCAGTCGGTCCAGGCCCGCAGCAGACCGGCGGGAGCGCCGCGATGAGCGTCGACTTCACGGTGCTCGACATCACCCCGGAGCAGTATGCCGCGTCGCCAATCCTGTTGGCCCGCCTGCGGATCGAGAGCCCCGGACCCGATCCGGTCCACGCGATGGCGTTGCGGGCGCAGGTCCGGATCGAGCCGGGACGGCGCAGCCACACGCAGGAGGAGGGCCTCGCGCTCAGCGACCTCTTCGGGACCCGCGACCGGTGGGGCACCACCGTGCACCCGTTCGTCTGGCTGCACTGCGCCACCATGGTCCAGGGCTTCACCGGCACCACCGAGGTCGACCTGCCGATGCCATGCACCTACGACTTCGACGTCACCGCGTCGAAATACCTCAACGTCCTGGGTGAGGGCACGGTCCCGCTTATTTTTCTCTTCAGTGGCACGGTGTTCACCCGCGGCCTGACCGGCTTCGGGGTGGAGCAGATCCCCTGGGACCGTGAGTGCCGCTTCGACCTGCCCGTCTCGACGTGGCGGGCGCTCGTCGACGAGCACTTCCACGGCGTCGGCTGGGTGCGGGTGGAGCACGAGACGCTCGCGGCCCTGACGGCATACAAGGCGGGGCGCGGGCTGATGTCGCACTCCGCCGCCCTGCAGGAGCTGCTGGACCACTCCCGGGAGGTGGCCTCGTGAGCTCCTCGACGCAGGCCAACCTCGACACCGCCAGGGTCGTCGCCGACGCGGTGCTCTACGAGGGCTACCTGCTCTATCCCTATCGGGCGAGCTCGGCCAAGAACCGCTCGCGGTGGCAGTTCGGGGTGCTCGGGCCGCAGGGCGCCGCTGCCGCGGGAGTGGGAGAGGAGGCTTCTCTCGCAGTGGAGTTCCTCGTGTCGCACCGCCTCGGGGCGAGCGTGACCGTGTGGCTCCGGTTCCTCCAGCTCCAGGTGCGGACCGTGAAGTCACCGGCGGGCGACGAGGTCGCGCAGCTGCAGGTCGACGAGCGGGCCGTCCTGCCGTGGGACGAGGCGGTGGAGCACGAGCTGGAGGTGGGGACCGCCTCCCTCGGCGACACGGAGACCAGCTTTGCGGTGAGCGTGCCCGGTGGCTGCGACACGACGGAGGTATGCCGTGACGACGGGAGCGTCGTCGGCCGCGAGCTGCGCACCCGATGGCCGCTCACGGCTTCGGTGACCGTCCGCTCGACGACGACCGGGCTGCCGCCGGGAGTCGCCCGCGTGCGCCTGCGCGTCGAGAACCTGGGCGAGCTCACCTCACCGGACGCCCCCGCCGCGACCCGCAGGTCGTTCCTCGGTGCCCATCTCCTGCTGACCTGTGCCGGCGGCGCGTTCGTGTCGGCGCTGGACCCCCCGGAGCGGCTGCGCGACGCCGCGCAGGAATGCCGACACCACCGGTGCTGGCCGCTGCTCGCCGGCCCCGCGGGCACCGACGACGTCCTGCTGGCCTCGCCCATCATCCTCGACGAGCACCCCCAGATCGCCCCGGAGAGCGCCGGCAGCCTCTTCGACGCCACCGAGATCGACGAGATCCTCACGCTGCGCATCCTGACGATGACGGACGCCGAGAAGGCCGAGGCCCGAGCCACCGACCCCCGGGCGGCCGAGATCGTCGACCGCAGCGAGCGCCTCACCCCGCAGGCCCTGGCCCGGATGCACGGCGCGCTGCGCGACCCCTCCGGCCCCGCCACCGGGGGCGAGGTTGGTCCCGAGGTCGGCCCCGACGGACCCTCGACCTGGACGACGCCTGTCCGGGGCAGCGACGTCCCGTGGTGGGATCCCGAACGCGACGCCGAGGTCGACCCGGCCACCGACGTCGTGCTCATCGACGGGCACGCGGTCGCGCGGGACAGCATGGTGCGGATCGAGCCGACCCGGCGCGCCGACGCCCAGGACCTGTTCTTCCGCGGGCAGCTGGCCCGGGTGACGGGGGTGCACCACGACGTCGACGGTGGGACCCACCTCGGCGTCATCCTCGTCGACGACCCCGCCGCCGAGGAGCACGAGTGGTACGGGCGCTACCTCTACTTCGCGCCGGACGAGCTCGTCCCGGTCGAGGCGCAGGACATCGAGACGGCACGCCACGACCCAGCAGGCGCTGGGACCCAACGAAAGGAGTCCTGATGAACACGATCGGCAAGCTGACCACCATGGTGGCCGCCGCCGCCCTGGCAGGAGCGGTGGTCCTCGGGGTCAGGTCGATCCCCGACATCCAGCGTTACCTGCGGATGCGGGCGATGTGAGCCCGCGGGTCCTCGTGGCCGGGATCGGCAACATCTTCCTGGCCGACGACGGTTTCGGCTGCGAGGTCGTGCGCCACCTGCAGGACCTGGAGGCACTGCCCGACGTCCACGTCGCCGACTACGGCATTCGCGGGATGCACCTGGCCTACGACCTCCTCGACGGCTGGGACCTCGCCGTCCTGGTCGACGCCCTCCCCGACCGCGGGGACCAGGGGCGGGTCGAGGTCCTCGAGGTGCGCGCCGCCGACAACGGGTCGGGCTGGCTCGACGCCCACGGCATGGACCCGGTGGCGGTGCTGTCCGGCGTCACGGCGCTGGGTGGGCAGCTCCCCAGGACGTGCCTGGTCGGCGCCCAGGTGGTCGACGTCGGGGAGCGGATGGGCCTGTCCGACCTCGTGTCGGCGGCGGTCGTCCCGGCCGCGTCCGCGGTGCGGGAGCTCGTGCGCGAGCACCTGGCCCTCTCGGGCCCACGCCACACGGCACGGGTGGGGTGACCATGTGCCTGGGGATCCCCGGACAGGTCGTCGAGCTCCTCGAGGGCTACGGCGGGCAGCTCGCGCTCGTCGAGGTCGAGGGCGTGGCCCGCAAGATCAACGTCGGCATGCTCGACGACGCTCCGCTGGGACCGGGTGACTGGGTCATCATCCACATGGGCATGGCCATGGAGAAGGTCGGGCCCGAGCAGGCAGCCGAAGCGCGGTCCGGGCTGGAGCTGCTCGGACGCGGCCGGGACGAGGCATGATCACGACTCACGAGGTCAGCGGCCCACAGCTCTTCGCCCGCTACGCCTATCCGCCGAACGCCCTCGGCTACTGCGGGCCGACGGATCACCTCGCGCTGTTCGAGTACGGCTCGGCCGGGGTGACCGACGCCGGGCTGGTCGACCTCGCGAAGGGGTTCCACGGGGCGTGGCCCTACCTCGAGCTCATCGCCCGCGGCACCGGGATCCGGGACCCGCTGGACCGTCGCGTCGTCGAGGCGTACTGGATCGGCAGCCCGCTGCTCGACCGGATCAGCACCACGGACATCGGCAACTCGATGGAGGACCGCTTCCGGTCCCGGACGGGGCACGACTTCTCCCACCTGGCCGAGGGAGTCGTGGCCGGGGGTGTGCCCCACCACAGCTTCCACGTCTTCGAGGTCTACCCGTGGGTGGGGCTGCTGCGGGACGACCGCAAGGCCCCGACCGCAGTAACCGTGCTCGACCGCTGCCGGATCCGGTGGGGGACCGTGCAGACCGTCCTCGGCGACCGCGCCGTGGTCCGCTCGCGGCCCATCGTGTGGGACGGGCGGGTCCTGTCCCTCGCAGAGCCGGTGGACGAGACCGCGGAGTGTGCGCGGGCCGGCACGGGCTTCGTCGGCGAGCTGGTCCCGGGCGACGTCGTGTCCCTGCACTGGCACTGGGTCTGCGACCGGCTGACACCGGCGGAGCTCCGCCAGCTCCAGCGCTACACCGCGCGCCATCTGGCCATCGCGAACACGGGCGTCGAGCACCGTGGCACGGCCCTGGCCATCGGATGAGACCGGCGACGAGGGAGATGACGAGGCACTGGAGGCGCCGCTGCGTCACCGCCGCAGCCGTGCTGGGTGTCCTGCTCGCCACGGCCTGCGGCACCTCGCCGTCGCCCGCCGCGACACCGAACCTGGCGGACGCCTCAGCGGGCGGCGGCCCCTCGAGCCTGACGCTCTACACCTCCGTCACGCAGGAGACCGTCGACGCCGTGACGGCCGGTTACAAGCAGGCCCATCCCGGCGCCACGGTCACGGTCTTCCGGGCCGCGACGGGTCAGCTCAACGCCCGGATCGCCGCCGACCTGCGCTCCGGAGGCCTCAAGGCCGACGTCATCTGGGGCACCGACCCGCTCTCGATGCAGTCCTACACGGACCAGTCCCTCCTCGCGCCGTGGCCGCTCCCGGAGCTCACCACCGTGCCGAAGCAGTACCGCACGGCCCACTTCTGGGGGACCCGCCTGCTCTACCTCGTCCTCGTGACCCAGCACGGGCTGCAACCCGTCCCGACGGGCTGGGCGGACCTGACGTCCCCGGCCTACGCCGGCAAGGTCGCCGTGCCCGACCCCGCCTTCGCCGGCTCGGCGTTCGCCGCCCTGGGCTACTTCTCGCAGACCCAGGGGATGGACTACTACCGCGCCCTGCGAGCCAACGGGGCCCGGCAGGTCGCCAGTGTCCCCGACGTCGTCACGCAGGTCGCCCAGGGGACGTTCTCCGTCGGGATCACCCTGGACTCCCTCGTCCGTGACGCGATCAAGAAGGGTTCTCCGGTCGACCTGGTCTGGCCGAAACCGGGTGCCATCGCCCTCTACAGCCCGATCGCCCTGACCGCGGCATCCGTGCACGCCCCGGCGGCGAAGGACCTCATGGGATACGTGCTGAGCACCGACGGGCAGCAGCGCATCGCGGCCACCGGGTGGCAGCCGATCGTCCCCGGCGTGGCCGGTCCCCCGCAGCCCGCCGGGGCGCAGTCCGTCTCGCCCGACTGGACCGCGCTCTTCGGGAAACAGCAGGAGCTGCTCACGCAGTACCGGTCGGTGTTCGTGCAGTGAGCTCTCCCCGGGTGGTCTCGCCCGGGGTGGCCCCGGGCCGGGTCCGGACGGCCGTGGTGCTCGCCGTGACCCTGCTCGTCGCGGCTCTGGTGCTCGCCCCGGTGGCGTTCCTCGCGCGCGGGGCACTCGAGGGCGGCACCGACGGCGTGACGGGAGCCCTCGCGGCGGGCGAGGTCCGGGTCGCCCTTGGGCACACCGTCCAGCTCGCTCTCGTCGTCACCGTGACCGCCGTGGCGGTCGGCACCGCCCTGGCGGTGGCCTTCGACCGGTCGATGCTCTGCCGCCCGGCCCGGTGGCGACTGGCCCTCGTCATGCCGCTGCTCGTCCCCCCGTTCTCCCTGACCCTCAGCTGGATGCAGGCCTACGGCTCCGGTGGGCTCCTCGACCACCTCGCGGGGATCAGCCTGCCGGGCCTGCACGGCGCGCCCGGGATCGCGCTCCTGCTCGCCGTGGACGCCGTCCCCCTCGTCTGGCTCATCGTCAGCGCGGCGTTGGCCGTGCGCCGCGAGCCCGACCTCGTGCGGGCGGCCCGGGCGAGCGGGGCCGGGTCCTGGCGGACCTTCGTCACCATCGACCTGCCCCTGTTGCGGGGACCGCTGCTGGGCGCGGGCGCCGTCGTCCTCGTCGGTGTCGTCAACAGCTTCGCCGTCCCGCAGGTGCTCGGGTCGGCCGAGGGCTACCAGACCCTGGCGACCCTCGCCTACCAGCAGCTCTCCCTCGCGGCGTCGCCCGAGGCGTTCATCCGGCTGTGCGTCGTCGCGCTCCTCATGGTCGTGCTCGTCCTCGTCACCCTCGTCGGCGCCGACCGTGGGCTCGGCCGGATCGGTGTGGGGCTCACGCGAAGCGGTCCGGGCGGCGCGAAGTTCGTCCACCGACGCTCGACCGCGACCCGCCTCGTGTCCGGCGCCCTGACGGCATACCTGCTCCTGAGCATGGCACTCCCCCTGGTGGCCCTGGCCGCGACGTCCTTCACGCGAGCGCCCGGTCTGGCGCCCGTCCCCGGCAACTGGACGGTGTCGAACTACGCCACCGGTATCGGCGGACCAGCGCTGGCCGGTCTCGGACGCAGTGTGCTCCTCGCGGGCGTCGCTGCGGTGACCGTCACCGCCCTCGCCGGGATCGTCGTCGGGGTGGGTGGCGCTGCCGGCAGGCGGCTGGGCACCGCGGTCACCCTCGGGTATGCCGTGCCGGGCACCGCGCTCGCGATCGGGGTGCTGATCACCTACGGGCACTGGCTGGGCGGATCGGCGGCGATCATCCTCGTGGCCTACCTCGGCAAGTGCTGGGCGCTCGGCTATCGCGCCCTGGCGTCCGGGGCCGACCGGGTCGCTCCTGAGCTCGGCCAGGCAGCCCGGGCCAGCGGGGCCGACCCCCGGACCGTCTTTGCGACCATCACCGCACCGGTGATGGCGAGCGGCTTCCTCGCCTCCTGCGGCCTCGTCCTGCTCTTCGCCCTGCACGAGCTGACGATGAGCAGCATCCTCTATGGGCCGGACACCGAGACCTTCGCCGTCGTCGTGCTCAACCAGCAGCAGCTCGGCGACGTCGGGGGCAGCGCCGCCATGGCCGTGGTCCTCACCCTGCCGGCGCTGCTCGTGGCGGGCGCCGGCGCCGTCGCGCTGACGATGCGGGAGACTCGGCGGCGGCCACCCGGCAGCGTCCCACGAGGACGCCCGGTGCGTCGGCCCGACGCCGTGTCGGAGGCCCGATGACGATCCCTGCGCTGCGCCTGAGCGGGCTGTGCGTCACCTACGACGGGGTCGTGGCGCTGACCGGGGTCGATCTCGACGTGTGGCCCGGGGAGGTCATCGCGCTGCTCGGCTCGTCCGGGTCGGGAAAGACCACCCTGCTGCACACCGTCGCCGGGTTCATCGAGCCCGACTCGGGGGTCGTGGCGATCGGCGACCGGGTGGTGGCGGGGGCCGGCGGGTGGGTGGCTCCCGAGGACCGTCGCGTGGGACTGGTCTTCCAGGGGGCGGCGCTCTGGCCGCACCTCACGGTCCTCGACACGGTGGCCTACCCGATCCGGCGACGCGGCCTGCCCAAGGGGGCGGCCCGGCGGGAGGCCGCGGGGTTGCTCGAGCGGCTCGGTCTGTCGCCACTGGCGGACCGGCGCCCCGCCCAGCTCTCGGGCGGCGAGCAGCAGCGGGTCGGCCTCGCGAGGGCGCTCGCCCGCGACCCGGCGTTGTTCCTCTTCGACGAGCCCACCGCCCACCTCGACACCCACCTGCGTTCGGTGGTGCTCGAGGAGATCGCCCGCCGTCGCGAGGCGCTGGGTGCGGCGGCGCTCTACGCCACGCACAACGCGGCCGAGGCGCTCGCCATCGCGGACCGGATCGCCGTCCTGCGAGCGGGTCGGCTCGTCCAGGTCGGCACCCCGCAAGAGGTCTACGCACAGCCGGTGGACGCGGAGACGGCCCGCCTGACCGGCCCGGCGTCCCTTCTTGACGCTGCTGCCCTCGGCGCTGCCGCCCTCGACGGCTGGGCGATCGACGCCCCGGTCGGTGGCGTGGTCGGTGTCCGGGGCCACGAGACGGTCCTCGTGCGCCCGGACTGGGTCCGCTTCGGCGGCGACCTGCCCGGCCGGGTCGAGAGCGTGCGCTACCGCGGTCCCTCGACCGACCACGTCGTCTCCGTCCGGGGCGGCCGGCTGCTCGTCAGCTCCCCGGGCCCGCCGCGACGGGGTGTCGGGGAGGTCGTCGGGCTGACGGTCACGCAGACCTGGTCGATGCCATCCCTGGACGGGGCCGGCCGGCTGACGGCCGTGCGAGAGACGGCGGCCACCGATGCATGAGCTGTCCCTGTGTGGCGCGATCTACGACATCGCCGACCGGGCCGCGGCCGGGCGACCGGTCTCGGTCATCCACCTCCAGGTCGGCCGGATGCGCCAGATCGTGCCGGACACCCTGGCCTACTGCTGGACCATGGTGTGCGACGACACCCCCCTCGCCGGATCGCGCCTGGACGTCGACCACCGCCCGGTCACCCTGCACTGTCTGCTCTGCAGGGAGGACACGACGCTCTCGGTCGAGCTCCTGCTGCTGTGTCGTGCCTGCGGAGGCAACCAGGTGTCGGTCACGAGTGGCGAGGAGCTCCTCGTCACCTCACTCGACCTTGCGGAGGAGTGACCCTGCGACGGGTCCCCGGGCGCCGCTCCGGGCCGCAGCAGGCGCGGGTGAGGGGCGCAGGCGCAGATCTTGACGGCATACTCGCGCTGGTCTTGACTGAGCGAGCGCTCAGTTGCGCCGCGCACCGCCCGTCACCGGCGGAGCGCCCACCGCCGCCCGACGACGAAGGAGCTGACCGATGGTCGACCTGACCCTCAACGACGAGGAGCGCGAGATCCGCAGCTGGGTGCGCACCTTCGTGACGAAGGAGCTCGTGCCCCTCGAGCAGGAGGTCCTGGTCCGGGAGCGGCGCGGCGAGCGCGGCCTCAGGCCCGAGGACCTCAAGGCCCTGCGCGGCACCGCGAAGGCGTCGGGGTTCTTCGGCATCCAGACCCCGCAGGACCACGGCGGCATGGGCCTCGGGGCCGTCATGGCGGCCCTCATCGAGGTCGAGCTCGGACGGACCTTTGTGCAGTTCACGTTCGGTGGGGACGCCGACAACATCCTCTATGACGCCAACGAGGAGCAGCAGCAGACCTATCTCCTGCCGACGATCTCGGGTGAACGCAAGTCCTGCTTCGCCATCACCGAGCCGGGCGCCGGGTCCGACGCCCGGGCCATCCGCACGTCGGCGCGGCGCGAGGGTGACGAGTGGGTCATCGACGGTGAGAAGACCTTCATCACCGGCGGGACCGAGGCCGACTTCGTCATGGTCTTCGCGGTGACCGACAAGGAAAGGGGCGCCGACGGTGGCGTCACCTGCTTCCTCGTCGACCGGGAGCGCGGATGGACCTCGCAGCAGATCGACACCATGGGCGAGTGGGGGCCGGCAGCGTTGGTGTTCAAGGACGTTCGCGTTCCCCACACCGCGATCCTGGGCGAGGAGGGCAAGGGGTTCGACCTGGCGATGCGCTGGATCGGCCGCGGCCGCTACCTCCTGCCGGCGCGGGCTCTCGGTGCCTGCGAGCGGCTCGTCGAGATGGCCATGGAGCAGGCGCACAACCGGGTCACCTTCGGGCAGCCGATCGCCGAGCGCCAGGCCATCCAGTGGATGATCGCCGACTCCGCCGTCGAGATCGAGGCGCTGCGCTGGCTCGTCCTGGCGGCGGCGTGGCAGGTCGACCAGGGCCTGGACTCGCGCCAGGCGCAGTCGATGGCAAAGCTCTATGGCGGCCTCAAGGCCAACGAGATCGTCGACCGCGTCCTGCAGATCCACGGTGGGATGGGCTACACCCGTGAGCTGCCGATCGAGCGGGGGTACCGCGAGCTGCGCCTCCTGCGCATCTACGAGGGCACCGACGAGATCCAGCGCCGGACCATCGCGCGCAACCTGCTCAAGGGCCACGCGTCGGTGCGGGGTCACCTCGGCTGAGGCCCCGGCACCCTGGCGTCGGATGAGTGACGCCTCGAAGTCATCGAGCGCCGCCCGGCGTCCGGTGGTCCAATGGGGCGGGTCGGACCGTCGTCAACAGGAGGAACAGATGCGCGCCTCGGTGCTGCACGGTGTCGGAGACATCCGGATGGAGGACCGCGCCGATCCCGTCGCGGGGGTGGGCCAGGTCCTCGTGAGGGTCGAGTCGGTGGGGGTCTGCGGGTCGGACGTCCACTACTACGAGCAGGGGCGGATCGGCAGCCACATCGTCGAGCGGCCGATGGTCCTCGGTCACGAGGCCGCCGGTGTGGTCGCGTCGACCGGGTCGGGCGTGACCAGGGTGCGGGTGGGCGACCGCGTCTCGATCGAGCCGGGCGTCCCCGACTTCACCTGCGCCGAGTGCCTGGCCGGGCGTTACAACCTCTGCCCGGCGATGAGCTTCTACGCGACACCACCGATCGACGGCGCCCTTGCCGAGCTCGTCCTCACGCACGAGTCCTTCGCCCATCCGGTGCCGGACTCGATGGACCTCGACAGCGCGGCGCTGCTCGAGCCGGTCTCCGTTGCGGTGTGGGCCTGCCGGAAGGCGTCCGTCTCCCCGGGGGACCACGTCCTGGTCACGGGCGCCGGACCCATCGGGCTCATCGTCACCCAGGTCGCCCGCGCCTTCGGCGCAAGCGAGGTCACGGTCACCGACGTCAACCCCGACCGACTGTCGGTCGCCGCGCGCCTCGGGGCAACGCGGGTGATCGACTCCCGCAGCACCGACGGCACACCCTTCCCGGTCGAGCCGACCGTCCTCGTCGAGTGCTCGGGGCACCCGAGCGCCGTCACGTCAGGCCTGCGGGCCCTCGCCCGCGCAGGCCGGGCCGTGCTCGTCGGTATGGGCGGGGACGAGGCCGCCCTGCCCGTGTCGCGGATCCAGGAGCGCGAGCTGACGGTGACGGGGACCTTCCGCTACGCCAACACGTGGCCGACGGCCATCGCCCTGGTTGCCTCGGGACAGGTCGACCTGGCCCCCCTCGTGACCGGCCACTTCGGACTGGCCGACGCGGAGGCGGCCCTCACCGCCTCCCGGAGCGTCGCCGGCGCACTCAAGTCCATCATCCGTCCCCAGGTCTGACCCCGCCCAGGTGCCCGGCCCCGCCCACCCCCAACCGGCCGCACCCCTCTCCCATCCCGCCCGACGTCGTTCGACGTCCCCTGCCCCAGGAGTGACCATGCGCGCCGTGGTGTTCGACGGACCCGGTTCCGTCTCTGTGCGTGACCTGCCCGACCCCGAGCCGCGCCCGGGTGACGTCCTTGTCCGCCCGGTGCTCACGGGGATCTGTGGCACCGACCGGCACCTGCTCGCGGGCGGCTTCATGGCGACCTACCCCCTCGTGCCCGGCCACGAGATCGTCGGTCAGGTCGAGCTGCTGGGAGACGACGCCGGCGGACTGGCCGTCGGCGACCTCGTCGCCGTCGACAACACCGAGGTCTGCGGTGCGTGCGAGCCCTGCCGACGCGGGCAGCCGCTCTACTGCAGCCGGTTCCGGTCGCTGGGGTGCAACGCGCCGGGCGGGTTCGCCGAGCTGATGGCCGCCCCCGCGGCGAAGTGCTTCCCCCTCGACGGGCTCGACCCGGCCGTCGCCGTCATGACCGAACCGCTCGCCTGCGCCATCCACGGCGCCGACGTCCTCGCCCTGCGCCCCGGCTCCGACGTCCTGCTCTTCGGGGCGGGCCCCACCGGTCTGCTGCTTGCCCAGCTCCTGCTGCACGGGGGCGCGGCCCGGATCACCGTGGCGGCCCCGAGCCAGCACAAGCTCGACGTCGCCCGCAGCCTCGGGGTGGACGAGACGGTCCTGCTCGACCGGGCCGACCCGGGGGCATCGGCGTCCCGCCTGCGCGACCTCGCTCCGTCCGGTTTCGACGTCGTCGTCGAGGCGACGGGCGCCCCCTCGGTGCTGGCCCTGTGCGCCGCACTGACCCGCACCGGCGGGACGGTGCTCGTCTACGGCATGGCCGACGCCGATGTGACGGTCCCCTTCTCGCCCTACGACATCTTCGCGCGCGAGCTGACCGTCAGGGGGTCCTTCGCCCAGATCCACTGCTTCGACCGGGCCCTGCTCGAGCTGCGGACCGGACGGGTGCGGACCGACGGGATCATCACCGACCGCTTCCCGCTCAGCCGCTTCGGGGACGCCCTGACAGCCGTCGCGGGGTCGCGCACCATCAAGGCCGTGGTCGACCCCCAAGGCGGCTGAGCCCCAACGATGTCCTCCTGGGGCAGCCTTAGACGCCCCTCGGTGGGCCGCTGAGGTGGCGTCACGGCAACTCGGGTCCGTGACCTGCGCCTCCCGCCGCGTTGACGACTGGCCACCCTCCCGGATCCGGAGACCGTGCCGTGCCGACCGGCTTGGACGCCTGCGCGGCGGCCAGCCGCACAATTGACCTGACGGGCGCAGAGGCATCAACCCGCAGACTTGAGGCCTGGTCCTGCTCAACGACCAGGTCCACGAGACCTTCGACGAGAGCCAGGTCTTCCGGATCGACCATTTCCTCGGCAAGGAGGCGACCCAGAACATTCTCGCGTTCCGTTTCGCCAACGGGCTGTTCGAGCCCATCTGGAACCGCAGCTTCATCGACCACGTGCAGATCGACATCCCCGAGACGTTGGGTCTGGACCGTCGGGCGGCGTTCTACGAGTCGGCCGGTGCCTACAACGACATGGTCGTGACGCACCTCTTCCAGGTGCTCGCCTTCGTCGCGATGGAGCCGCCGACGGCCCTCGAGCCGAGGGCGATCAGCGAGGAGAAGAACACGGTCTTCCGCTCCCTCCTACCGGTGCTTCCGGGGACGTGGTGCGCAGTCAGTACAGCGGTTATCTGTCTGAGGTCGGCGTCCCTGCCGATAGCGACACCGAAACCTTCATCGCGCTCAAGTGCGGCATCGACAACTGGCGCTGGGCTGGCGTCCCCTTCTACCTCCGAACCGGCAAGCGTCTGGCCGAGGGGCAGCGGATCATCTCGATCGCCTTCAGGGAAGCCCCGAAGTCGATGTTCCCCGGCGACTCCGGGGTGGGCAAGCAAGGCCCGGACCACCTGACCTTCGACCTCGCCGACGAGTCGGAGGTCTCGCTCTCGTTCTACGGCAAACGTCCCGGGCCGGGGGTGCGGCTCGACAAGCTGTCGCTGCAGTTCTCCACCCACGAGGCCGACTATGCCTCCGACGTGCTCGAGGCCTATCAGCGCCTCATCCTCGACGCGATGCGCGGCGACCACACCCTCTTCACCACGGCCGACGGCATCGAGTCGCTCTGGGAGCGCTCGCAACCGCTGCTCGACGACCCGCCGGCCGCGAAGCCCTACGCCCAGGGCAGCTGGGGGCCCAACGCCATCCACCAGCTCATCGCCCCGCACGCGTGGCGGTTGCCCTTCGAGCGGGTCTGGCGCGACCACAGGTCCTAGCCGGCTGGTCACGACCCAGGGATCCGCCGCGTATGCCGTGCTGCCCGCGGGTGCTCGTCCCCCGGTCCTCGCGTCAGGGCGCGTCGCCCGCGGGGACGCCTGCCCTGGCGACGACATGGGTCACGGGCACGGCGTAGGTCGTCCGGGCCCGCTCCACCACATCAAAACGCAGCCAGGTGGAGCGCTCCACGGGGAGCGTGCAGATGACGATCTGGTCCGGGTCGAAGCGGGAGGCGGCCTCGCCCAGCGCATGCAGCGGACGATAGTCGCCGAGAGCACCCTGCGCCTGGAGTCCGCCCGTCCGCAGCGAGTCCAGCATGTAGTCCAGCCGCCGCTGCGCCGCCTCGACGGTGGCCGCCCAGATGAACACGGCGCCGTGGTCGGCCTGTCCCGTATCCACCGGGTTGGCCGGCACGCACACGAAGTACTCCGCGTGCCCGGAGCCGTCGATGCGGTGCAGTTCCTCGACGAGCTCCTCGGCGGCCACCGTCTCGTTGGCGAGCACCAGCACCCGCCGTGCTTCTCCGGCATCCCTCGACGGCGTGGTGGGCTCTGCGTCGACCGAGCCACCCCGCCACCTGGTGACGACATAGAAGACGAGGACCGCGGCCCAGGCAAGCAGGCTGAGCACCAGCTGCGAGCGTGTCGACTCGACGGCGCCCATCTGGACCAGGACGGCGACGATGCCGATGATGGTCACGATCGACAGGCCGGGGAAGAGCCACATCCTGACGCGGAGCTGGTCCGGGGAGGTGCGCCGTCGGAGGATGACCTGCGAGATGCAGATGAGCAGGTAGACGAACAGGATGATCGCGCCCGAGGAGTTGAGCAGGAACAGGAACACCGTGTCGGGCGAGACCGCCGCGGCGATGACGCAGAGGAAGCCGACCACGGTTGACGTCAGGATGGCCGCGACCGGCACGCCACGACTGTTGACCCGGATCAGCTGGACCGGGGCCTCTCGCCGTGCTGCGAGGACGAACAGCATCCGGGAGGCGGTGTAGAGACCAGAGTTCAGGCACGAGAGCACCGCAGTCAGCACGACGGCGTTCATGATGTGGTCGGCCGCAGGGATCCCCATCGCCTTGAAGGCTGCGACGTATGGAGATGAGCCGAGCTCCCCCGAGTTCCAGGGCAGGATGACCGCCAGGAGGAAGAGCGATCCCACGAAGAAGATCGCGATGCGCGTGATGACGGAGTTCGTCGCCTTGGCGATGGCTCGTTCGGGGTCCGACGACTCAGCGGCTGCGATCGTCGCGATCTCCGCGCCGACCATCGAGAAGATGACGACGACGATGGCGGAGAAGATGGCGCCGACCCCCTTGGGGAAGAACCCCCCGTGTGCGGTCAGGTTGCTGAAGTCGGTGCTGTGGCCCGGCCACAGCCCGACGGCGAAGAGCGTTCCGAGCACGAGGAAGACGACGATCGCTCCGACCTTGATCCCGGCGAACCAGAACTCGAACTCACCGAAGGACGACACCGAGAACAGGTTGGTGGCCGTCATGAGGAGCATCAGGCCCAGGGAGAGCAGCCACAGGGGTGCGTCGAACCAGTAGGTGAGGACCTTCGCGCCCGCCACGGCCTCGAAACCCACCACGATGACCCAGAAGTACCAGTAGAGCCAAGCGGCCGAGAAGCCGGCCCACCCGCCCAACGCCTTGCGGGCGTAGTCGGCGAACGAGCCGGTCGAGGGGTTGGCCGTGGCCATCTCCCCCAGCATCCTCATCACCATGATGATGAGGACACCGGTGATGGCATAGCTGAGGAAGGCTGCCGGGCCCGCGCCGTTGATGACGACACCTGAGCCGACGAAGAGCCCGGCGCCGATCACGCCCCCGATCGCGATCATCGTCAGGTGACGCTGCTTGAGGCCCTTGTGCAGCTGCGGCGGTGGTGCGGCCATGATGTCTCCTCGGGGAGGTAAGGGTCGCGTGAGGTTGCGGTGGACATCCAGCAAACCGGAAGAGACCATGTCCGGCCACCCGAAAAGGGTCACCATCGTGTTTCGCCCACCACCCGCCTCGCATGCTGGGCACCGCCCCCGGCCCGATATGATTCGGTGCTGCGGCCTCGGATCCTGGTGACCACCCGGCGGCCGTGCCGCACGGGACGAAGGGTGAGTCATGCAGTGGTGGGGTTGGGTCATCGTGGCTTTGGTCGTGATGGGGATCGTGCTCGGACTCGTCCTGTGGGTCCAGTCCCGACGTCGACGCGGAGGCGTCATCATCGAACGCCCGACGACGAAGCGCGGCGGCCGGCCATGAGCCGCCTGATGCGGTCGAGCGAGATCACCAAGCGCCCCGTGGTGACCATGGCCGGCAACGACATCGCACAGATCAAGGACATCGTCTACTCCGCCGACGGCGGCACGGTCGCCGGTTTCACGCTCGCGGGGCGCGGGTTGTTCGCCGGTCCCCTCAAGCAAGGGCTCGCCTGGTCAGCGGTCGTCGCACTCGGCGCAGCCGCGGTCATGGTCGCCGACGAGGCCGCCCTGACCCCTGTCGACGACCTCCTCGACGAGTCGTCGGCGTCCGGCGGCTCGGGCGGCAACGTCCTGGGCTCACGGGTCCTCACCGACTCGGGCACCGACCTCGGGGCCGTGGTCGACGTCGTCCTCGAGGTCGAGGGCGCCGATCGAGGTGTGTGCGACGTCGTCGGCTACGAGATCGAGTCCTCCGTGGCCCTTGACAGCGGTGGCAGCACGCTGCTCATCCCGCTGCCCGACACGTTGGCCGCATCCGGCGAGCACCTCATGGTGCCGGCGAGCGCCACGGACTTCGTGCGCCGGGACCTGGCGGGCTTCGGGGCGGCCGTTGCCGACTTCCGGGCCCAGCTGGCGGGTGGTCGTTGATGCTCTTCAGCGACTCGCGCAAGCGCAAGATCGTGGCCACCTCCACCGCGCAGACCGTGGGCAGGGTCCACCACTTCGTCGTGGATCCCGCCACCCGGAGCGTCGTCGCGGTGGGCGTCAAGAAGGCTCCGAGCGGCAACACCCTTCGGTGGAGCGACGTCGTCGGGTTCGGCGCCGACGCCGTGACGGTCAGCGGCGCCGACCGCATCACCGACGCCCCGCCCGACGTCGCGGCCCTCAGCGGCAAGGAGCACGAGATCCTCGGCAAGCGGGCGCTCTCCACGGCCGGCGACGACCTCGGCACGGTCGAGGACATCGACTTCGACCCCACGTCGGGCGTGATCACCCGGATGGTGATGTCGACACCCGACGATGTCGAGGGCCACCGACTCGTCGGCGTCGGCTCGTATGCCGTGGTGCTCGCTTCGGCTGCCGACTGACCCGCTCCGCGGATCCTCGGCTCAGGCGCTGGTCACACGCGTGTCGGGCGCGTGTCAGGCGACGGGAGCGTGGCTCGCCGCTTCGCGCATGACGTCAAGCAGTCGATCCTGCTCCGACGTCGTGCGACGCCCGGCTGCGGGCGAGATGCCGTCGACGTGGGCGATGAGCGGGATGTCCGGCTCGCCGTCCCCGGCCACCTTGGCCATCGACCAGCGGGCAAAGACCCGCTCGGACTCCGGCACGGCGTCGAGCAGCTCCACCGAGTCATGGCGCGGGTCCTGCTCGATGCGGGCGAACAGTGACCTGACGTCGGCTTCGTCACCCTCCAACACCTGGACGAACCAGTCGCCCGACACGAGCAGCGCACCGGTGACGTGGCGCTTCTTGTTGTTCGAGCGGGCCGTGCTGAAGAGGCGGCCGAGTTCCGTCTTGCGGTCCTCGGGGGCGAGTCGGTCGCGGCTGCGATACATCAGTCTGAAGGTCTGCTCCGGTGTCGTGCCGGACGAATCGTCGGTCATGGGTGCTCTCCTTCTATGAGGGTCTGTCCTGCTGAGTCCGCCCGGCGCCCAGTCTGATCGGGCCTGCGCCACGAGGACGTCTCATTCTGCGACCGTCCCGCGCGACCCCCGCCATCAGCCGGCGACCGTCAGCCACACCAGCGTCAGATTCAAGGCGATGACGACCGCTGTGACGACCACCGCAGCAGCCGTGGTGGATCGGTGGTTCACGAGGGTCCCCATCAGCTCTCTCCTCCGGGTGAACACCACGAGCGGCACGAGGGCGAAGGGGATGCCAAAGGAGAGCACCACCTGCGACAGCACGAGGGTCTGGGTCACGTCGACGCCGATCCAGATGACGACAAGAGCCGGAGCCAGGGTGACGAGCCGCCGCAGGACGATGGGGATCCGCCGGTGCAGGAAGCCCTGCATCACCACCTGGCCCGACAGCGTCCCCACCCCCGACGCGGCGAAGCTGGAGGCCAGGAGAGCCAGCCCGAAAAGCACCGCCGCGGTGGGGCCGAGGGCGGCCCCGAGCCCCGCGTAGGCCGCGTCGATCGACGTGACCGGCGGCACCTGGTCGGACAGGACCCGCGCGGCGACCACAAGCATGCTGACGTTGATCACTCCGGCCAGGCTCATCGCGGAGATCACATCGACCCGCTGGCTTCGCAGCAGGCCCCGCCGTTGCTCCTCCGTCGCTCTCGCATACCGGTGCTGGGTCAGCGAGCCGTGCAGGTAGATGACGTGGGGCATCACCGTCGCCCCGAGCATGCCGGTGGCCAGCAGGAGGCTGCTGGTGCCCTCGAACCTCGGCTCGAGTCCGGACGCGATGGCCGCGGGGTCCACCCCACCGGCGACGAGGCTGTAGACGAACCCGCCCAGCACGACGAGCAACATCCCCGTGATGACCACCTCGAACGGACGGGCCCCTCGCGACTGCACTCCCAGGAGGGCGAAGGCGACGACTGCGGTGATCAGCCCTCCGACGAGCAGGGGGAGGCCGAAGAGCAACCGCAGCGCGATGGCTCCACCGAGCACCTCGGCAAGGTCGGTGGCGATGGCGATGACCTCCGCCTGCGCCCAGAGGACCACGGTCAACCTGCGGGGGCAGACCTCCCGGCAGAGCTCCCCGAGGTTCAGGCCGGTGGCGATGCCGGCCTTGGCGGACAGGTACTGGATGAGCATGGCCACGACGTTGCTGACGACGAGCACCCATACGAGCAGGTAGCCGTAGGTCGCACCGGCCGTGATGTTGGTGGCGAAGTTTCCGGGATCGACGTAGGCGATCGCGGCCACGAAGGCAGGTCCGAGGAGCGGCAGCGGGCCGCGGACGAAGGCGACGGCCGCCGGCCGGGGAGACGTGGACTGATACACCGCCCTCCTCCTGGTGGACAGACCTGCGCTGCTGACCGTGGACGATATCGCCCCTCACGGGGGCCTACTCGCCCGGGGCGCGTTCCCCTTCCGGGTTGGGTGCTTCCGGGGGAGGGGTCTCGGTCACCGCGAGGTCGAGCATCTCGAGCCTGTCCAGGTCGGCCGGTGGGGTGTCCTTGACCTCGGCGAAGAGCTCCTCCTGCCGCGCCGCGATCCGCGCATCTACAGCCGTGCTGAGGGCGTAGGCGATCGCGCCCAGCTGACGCACCGTCACCTCGTCCACGAGGGGCTGCCGGGTCGAGGTGATGGCCACGCCACTTGCCGCACCGAACCCGTCCTGGGCCACCCCCACCGAGAAATGCTCACGGGGGTTCACCTGGGGATCGGCGTAGTGGTCACGCAGTCGCATCAGGATCTGGTGCCACTCGAGCACCTCTGCGCCGGGTTGCGCGGCCGCGACGTCCTCCTCAGTGAGTCCTACGCCCGCCCCGCTGTCCGGGCCCGTCCGGAAGCACCGCGCGTATGAGAGCAGCGCGACGGTCCAGGCAGCCTCGATGCTCACGCCGTCGGGGCCCCCGGGGCCACTCCGGCGGGGGTCCAGCCCCGCGACGAGGTGCTCGCAGCACCGCAGCACGGTCTGGAGCTCCTCGAAGGTCGCGCACAGGCCGGCCAGCTCACCGGCCGCGGCCCCGTCGAGCAGCCGCAGGGCGGTGGGTGGCCCACCCGGGTGCAGGTCCGCCGTCATCCGACCGACGGGCCGAGGCCCAGCGACTGGGGAGTGCTGGAGTCCGGAGAGGGTTGGTGCAGGCCCTCGTCCAGCGGCCCGAACTCGGTCATCAACGCCCTGCTCCCGCCCCACGGAGTCTGCTCCTCGGCGATGAGGGTGTTCGTCGTGAGCAGGAGCCCGGCCACCGAGGCACCGTTCTGGAGCGCCGACCGGGTCACCCGCAGAGGGTCGATGATGCCCATCTCGATCATGTCTCCGTACCGACCCTCGAGGGCGTCAAAACCGCCGTCCACGCCCATCTGCGAGACCTCGGCCACCACTTCCTGCCCGGAGTAGCCAGCGTTGGTGGCGATGAGGTACGTCGGCTCGGACAGGGCACGCCGCACGATCTCCACGCCCACGGCGTAGTCGCTCTTGAGCTCGAGCCCATCCAGGGCCACGGCCGCATGCATCAGGGCCGCGCCGCCACCGGCGACGATGCCTTCTGCCATGGCTGCCCTGGTGGCTGACAGGGCATCCTCGACCCGGTGCTGCAGTTCAGTGAGCTCTGCGTTCGTCGGGGCACCCACCTTGATGACAGCCACCTTGCCCGAGAGGGAGCCGATGCGCTCGGTCAGGACGTCATCGTCGATCCCGAAGGTGGCCCGCTCGAGCTCGGCCCGAAGCTGGGTCACCCGGAAGGCCACCGCCTCAGCGGAACCGGCACCGTCGATGATCGCGGTCCGGTCAGCGGTGACCCGCACCTGCCTCGCCCGGCCGAGCTGGTCGAGCGTCATGTTCTCGAGGCTGAACCCGGCGTGCTTGCTGTAGACCTGACCGCCGGTGATGGTGGCGATGTCCTCAAGCTTGCGCAGGCGGCGGTCACCGAAGCCCGGCGCCCTCGTGGCGACCGCCCGGAACACTCCGTTGACGTGGTTGTGCACGAGCATGCTGAGCGCCGACCCCTCCACGGTCTCGGCGATGACCATCAGGGGTCGGGGTGCCCGCATCACCTTGTCCAGGATAGGCATCAGCTCCTGCACCTTGGTGATCTTCTCGCTGCAGAGCAGGATGTAGGGGTCGTCGAGGATGGCCTCGAGGCTCGCGGGGTGGGTCACCAGGTAGGGCGAGAGGTAGCCGTTCTCGTATTCGAACCCCTCGACGAAGTCCACACTCATCCCGTGGGTCGACGACTCCTCCACGGTGACGATCCCGCCGTCCCCGACCGTGTACAGCGCCTCGGCGATGACGTTGCCGACCACCTCGTCGCTGTTCGCGGAGATGGCGGCGACCCGGGCGTAGTCCGCCTGAGTGACGACCGGATGGGCTACGCCACGCAAGTGCGTGACGAGCAGGCCGACTGCGATGTCGACGCCGCGCTTGACCAGCACGGGGTTTCCCCCGACGCCGATGGCCTTCATGCCCTCCCGGATGATGGCCTGGGCGATGACCGTGGCCGTCGTCGTGCCGTCACCGACGATGTCGTTGGTCTTGATCGCGGCCTCTTTGACCAGCTGGGCGCCCATGTTCTCGAACTGGTCACTGAGGTGGATCTCCCGCGCGATCGTCACCCCGTCGTTCGTGACGACCGGCGACCCCGTGATCTTCTCGAGGATGACGTTGCGGCCCTTCGGCCCCAAGGTCGACTTCACGGCCTCGGCAAGCTGGTCGACTCCGGACTGCAGCAGCATTCTGGCTTCTTCGCCAAATCTCAGATCCTTGGCCATGGGTTCTCCTTTGTCGCGGGTGGTATCGGGGGTGGGGACTACGGCACGAGGATCGCGCGGCCCCTGACGAGGCCTGCATCGAGATCCCGCAGCGCGTCCTGTGCCGCATCGAGCGGATAGGTCTTGGTGTGCAACGTGACCTTCCCGGCCTCGGCCAGGACCATCAGCTCGACGAGCTCGTTGTAGGTGCCGACGATGTTGCCGACGATGTTGCGCTCGGTCGAGATGACGTCGAGCGTGGGGATGGTCAGCGTGCCGCCGTAGCCGATGACGTAGTACGACCCCGAGGGCCGGGTCATGGCGAACCCGTCCTGCTCGGCTCCCTGCTCGGCGACGAAGTCGAGCACCACGTCGGCGCCCTTGCCGCCGGTCATCTCCTGGACGGTCTGGACCTGGCTGCCGTCGGCCACGACGGTGTGGTCGGCGCCGAGCTTCGTGGCGAGCGCGAGGGCGTCCGGGTTGCGGTCGACGACGACGATCGTTGTCGCAGTGAGAGCCTTGAGGCACTGGATCCCGATGTGTCCCAGTCCTCCTGCGCCGATGACGACGCAGGTGGTGCCCGGATAGAGCAGCGGCACGGCCTTGCGGACGGCGTGATATGCCGTGATGCCCGCGTCCGCGAGGGCGGCGACGTCCTCGGGTCGGGTCGACGGGTCGAGCTTGACGCAGGCCCGGGCCGAGGTGAGGAGGTAGTCCGCCATCCCGCCGTCGCTGTCGAGTCCGGGGAAGGCGCTGTTCTCACAGTGCATGTCCTGCCCTGCCCGGCACGCCCGGCACAGGCCGCACGTGGGAGTCGGGTGCAGGATCACGGTGTCGCCCACAGCGACGTTCGTCACCCCGGACCCGATCTCGTGCACCCACCCAGCGTTCTCGTGCCCGATCGTGTAGGGCAGGGCGACCCCCATGGCCTCGGCCCACTGGCCCTCGATGATGTGCAGGTCGGTGCGGCAGACACCGGCCCCGCCAATCTTTACCACGACGTCGAGCGGACCCTTGACGACAGGTTCGGGGACCTCGTCGACAACCGGCTGCTGGTGGTACCCGTGGAGACGGACTGCTCTCATGGTCGTTCCTCTTCCTGGCCGTGGCCCACCGTCGCGGGATACCGCTCGCGCAGCAGGCCGCGGCATACGCCGCTGTTGGCCTCCGCGCTGACCCGGGTCAGCCGGGTCCGCTGTAGGTGCAGGGGAAGCGCTTGCGCACCCACGGCCTTGCCGGTGGTGGCATCGACCAGAAGTGGGGAGTCGTCCCCGGAGGGCAGGCCGAGCTCGGCCCGCCGGGCGCGCAGTCGTTCCCGGTCGGCCGTCGCGGGGGCTTCGCCCAGGGTCAGGACCGCGAGGTCGTCCGTCGTCGCGCCCGCTGCGAGGAGCGGACGGCATACCCGGTCCGTCCCCGCCAGCACGGCCTTTCGGACGAAGTCCGATCTCAGGCTGTCGAGCTCGTCCACCGCCTCGCCGTCGAAGGACTGGACGAAACCGGACCGTGCCGCGACCCCCGCGTTGATGGTGTCGGACGCGAAATGGTCCACCAGGACCACCTCGGTCCGACTGACACCTTCGACCGCGTTCACGGCGTCGTAGGCGTCGGCCACCATCAGGAACGCGAAGTTGGGTGCGCAGAAATACGTCGGCAGCCGCAGACTGACTGCCGCCACCCCGTCCGCCGAGACGGTGCACGACTCCACGAATCCCAGCGAGGTCACTGGTTCGTCAAGCTCGGGGTCGCGCACCGTGTCGAGGGCGGCCAGCACCCGCGAAGCGTCAGTCACACCCGGACACCGCCATCGTCGACGAGCTTGGCGTCGTCCTGCGCAGCCGGGGTCCCGGCCTCACCCTCGAGCTCGCACCCGACCGGCACCTCGATGCCGTAGAGCTTCGCCGCGTTGAGGCCCAGGATCTTCTTCTTGGTGTTGACGTTGACCCTCGGGTAGTCGGAGTACTCGTCGCTGGGGTAGTCCCAGTCGACGAGTCCCTCGACCTGCCACTTCGGCTCCCAGATGCTGTAGTCGCTGCCGAAGGTCATCTTGTCCTCGCCGACCCAGAAGAGCAGCTCGCCCATCACCTTGGCGAAGAACTTCGGCCGGGCGTACATCAGCCCGCCGATGGCGACCGACAGACCGGCGTAGACGTTGGGCTCCTGCGTCGCCATGAAGCAGAAGTCCTCGATCCGCGGCAGACCGACGTGCTCCACGATGAAGTTGAGGTCGGGGAAGTCGGTCGCGGCGTGGTCGACGTCGGAGACGTCGAACGCGTCCTTGTCCAGCGGCCAGATCGTCGGGCCCTTGTGCAGGTGGACATTCTTGATGCCCAGTTCCTGCGCCTTCTCGAGGTAGCGGTAGGCCTCGGGGTCCTTCAGCGTCCAGCCGCGGGACCCGTCCTTCCACTCCGCCGTGTAGAGCTTGACACCCGTGGAGCCCCACCGCTTGACGTTCTCGGCGAGCTCGCGCAGACCGTGATCGCCATCGCGGGGGTCGAACCTCGTGTTGACGATGAACTTCCCGGGGTGCGCCTCGGCCAACGCGCCGTTGCGCTCGGTGGTGTTGAAGCCGTCCTTATACCACTCCTTGAGGTAGGTCGGCTGGAAGACCGCGACGTCGACGTGACCATCCTCGAAGACGTCCTTCATGAGGTCCGCCTCGGAGCACTTCTGGAAGTGCTCGATGGGCCAGTGGGTCTCGGGCGGGCCCAGTCCCTGGTAGGCGTGGAAGCACTCGATCCAGCCCTTGGCGTAGTTCTCATGACCTTTGACCCAGTTCTCCGGGCTGGCGTCCCAGAAATGCATGTGGCTGTCAACCACGAAGTACTTGTGACCGTCTTTCTCGTACATGGGTTCTCCTGAGATTGGGTTCGGACGAGGTGGTGGCGCGGGGAGGCGCAGGTCAGTCCGTGGAGGCCTTGAGGTCGAATCCGATGTATTCGGCGGCGTCCTCGGGGTTGGCGAACATGATGGTCCGGTCGTCGAGGTGGATCATCCGGCCGTAGTGGGTCGACATGTTCTCCTCGAACGCGGCGGCGTCGAAGAAGCCCTCCTCCTCGCCGAGCGCCTCCGAGATCTCGTCGTAGTCGTAGTCCATCCGGCTGACGGCATCGACCCGGATCATCGACGGCAGCGGGGTCACCGTCACGCCTTTCTTGGTGGCCATCACCTCGGCGACGACCGCGCCGACCTGGTTGTTCATCAGGGTGACACCACACATGTTCGACGGCGTGCTGTCCCTCTTGAAGGGGCTCTCGGCGGTCTTGAAGGTGCTCATTGGGTCAGTTCCTTCGGGTCGGTAAGGCCGAGGTCGGACAGGATGCCACTGAAGCGGTGCTTGGCGCGATCGAGGCTGTCCTCGAAGCGTGGCGGCTTGATGTCGGGCTGGGACCACAACGGCTGCAGCTCGCGGGCCGCGGCGATGCACCGGGGCACCCACACCGACAGCCAGCCGTCCATGATCTCCTTGTTGTGGGCGGCGAACTCCTTGTCGCTCACGAGCGGCTCGAACATCGCGGTCGTGTAGAGCAGGTCGCGGTGAGCGTAGTCGTACTCGCCGGCCCCGACCACGGTCGGCGTGACGAAGTCACCGTTGCGCGGCGACGCCTGCTGGATCAGACCGCTGCGGAACAGCTCTCCCACCAGGGGCTCGAAGACCACGTTCGCGGCGAAGATCGCCTCGGCCCAGTCGTCGATCGCCGTCAGCTGCTCGGCCACCCGCCGGACGCCCTGCCAGGCCGGGTCGCTGTTCCACGCCTCGACGTGTGCGGTGCCGTCGAAGTTCTCGATCTCCTCGCTCAGGGTGAGGTTGTAGAGCGCCAGGTCCTGAGCGAACCGGATCCGGTGCATGCTGTTCACCGAGATGGCGTTGTTGTGCATGTTTGTGGGTGCCCGCCGCTGGGCATTGGCGAAGAGGTAGAGGCCCAGGCCCTGCTCGACGTGCATCCACGCGCCGACGTTGCGCTCGACGAACTGCACCCAGTTGGGGTTCCACTGCGCAAAGGCGTCGGTGTGGCGGGCGGTCTCGACGTTCTGGGAGATCTGCCGCTCGACGTTCGAGTTGTAGCGGAAGAAGGTCAGCTCCCACTCCTCGTTGGGGTCACGGAACTCGTGCCACCCGTGGGCCGGCCAGTCATAGCCCTTGCCGCCAGAGCCGGGAAAGCGCTCCGGGACGGGGCGGTCCGATCCCCAGGCCTTGAGGGCGGTCCAGTCCAGCGGGTAGCCGCCGACCCCGTTCGAGAAGCCGTAGAGCCAGCCCTGGCTGAGGTAGTGCCGGGGGTCCGGCTGGACCTCGACGGTGACGTCCTCGTAGTGGGACTGCTTGCGCTTCTTGGGGGTGAAGTAGTTGTAGTTGCGCGCCGTCGAGTCCGGGAACACCTTCGCGCCGGCCTCGGCATCGGTGAACTGCGGCTTGGGAAGGTTGCGCTCTGTCGCGGTGGTGGTCATGTCTGGCACGCCTCTCGTTCGCTCTGGTGCGTTCAGGAAGATCCGGTAGTCGTGAACTTGTCGTAATACACCCGCTTGTCGGGCGCGCCGAGGACGCTGAGCACCTCCATGGCTGCCTCGACCATCGGCGGCGGGCCGCAGACGTAGGAGTCCATCTCGCTGAGGTCGTGCTCGTGCCGCTTGACGACGTCGGTGATGAGCCCGACCTCTCCCTCCCATGGCTCCCCGTCGGCATCGGAGAGAGCCGGGACGTAACGGAAGTTGGGCAGCTGCTCCTCCAGCGCGAGGAGCTCCTTCTCGAAGCAGAGGTCACGTCGACGGCGGGCGCCGTAGTAGAACGTGGCCTTGCGCGTGCTGCCCTTCTCGGCGAGCGCGCGCAGCACCGACAGGATGGGAGCCATCCCTGCTCCACCCCCGACGAAAACAAGATCACAGTCCCGGCCCTCGCGGAGGGTGAAGACCCCGAAGGGACCGACCACCTCCACGCGGGCACCCGGCACGAGCTGGGTGTCCAGGAGCTGTGAGAAGACGCCGTCCGGGTAGACCTTGATGACGAACTCGAGCTGACCGCTCTCCTGCGAGGAGACGTTGGCGATCGAGAACGACCGGGTCGTCTCGGTGCCGGGCACCGTGAGGTCGAAGTACTGCCCCGGGAAGAACGCCACCGCCGTCGGCTCGACGAGACGCAGGATGAGGTGGTGCATGTCGGGCGTGACGAGCTCGTTTGACACGACCTCCGCAACGGCCTCCTGGATGGGCAGGCCGGAGCGGATCATCTCCTCGTCGTAGTTGAGCAGCTCGATGGTCACGTCCTCGTAGACGTGGGCCCGGCACAGGAGTGTCCAGCCCTCGTCCTTCTCGAAGTCGGGCAGGGCAAAGGTGGAGTAGGAGTCCAGCTCGATGTCCTCCCCCTCCAGGACGAAGGACTTGCACGCCGCGCACTGTCCCTCCTTGCACCCGTGCATGAGCATGATGCCCTGCTCCGACGCCGCACGAAGAACGGTCTGCTCTTCGTCGACCTCGATCTCGATGCCGACCGGCTCGAATCGCACGACGTGTTTGTCGGCCATGTCTACCTTTGCTTCTCGGGTGGGACAGCGGGGGAGGTGGCGTGCATATCTGCAGCGCCTCCTCCCCCGCGCCCGTGGGGTGTCCCTCAGACCAGCTCGGGTGCCGGACGCCCAGCCGGACCGCCGCGGATGTAGTTGGCGTGGAACGCCTTCTGCTCCTCGGGCTTCATCTGGTTGAGCAGCACGTTCGGGCTCTGCAGCGGCGGGCAGCGACGCAAGTGGTCCAGGGTCCACATCTTCTTGGGATCCAGGTTCAGGTGCGGTTGCGCGACGAGCGTCTTTCCGTCGTCGCGGACGTAGCCCATGTCGGAGACGACGTCGGCCCAGTTCCAGCCGTGGTAGAGCGTCTCCCACTCACGCTTGCCGATGAGAGCGCCCATGTTCGGGGTCTGGCGTCCCTGGTAGGTGGGACGGAAGGCCTCGACGTCGGTCCACCGGCACGCCTCGTGGCAGTAGGTCCGCATCTGGCCGTCGACCTCGGCCATGACCATGTCCTCACGGACGAGGCACGGCACCATGCAGGTCCAGCAGCGGTGCGGGTACTGGTACTGGACGTCCTCGAAGACGATCGGGTTGTGCCCGTTCGGCATCGAGAGCCGGTTGTAGTTCTCCCACCATGCGCCGTACTTGTCGTACCAGCCCGGGTACTTGTACTCGAACCACTCGAAGTCCTTGTCCGTCATCGGGTCCATGCGCCAGTAGTTGGCGAGCCACCCGGTGCAGAAGAACTGGGCGACCTCATGCACATAGCCCTTGTTCCAGATCTGGTTCCACGACTCCTCGATCAGGTCGTGGGGGATGACCAGGCCGTACTTCTCGAGCGGCACGAGGTAGCTGCGGTAGTAGTCGTCGTAGATCCACCGACGCCACATCTCCGCATAGCTCTCGCGGTCCTTGCGACGGTCCTTCGTGCCGTACTCGATGAAGGTGCCGATCGCCGCGTCGACGACCCGGTGGTTGTTCCACCAGGCGTAACGCAGGTCCCGCTCGAGCAGCTGGTGGTTGCCTTCGTCGGCCAGGGCCATGAGCAGCGTGGCGTAGCCGTTGCTGATGTGTCGGGACTCGTCCGACTGGACAGAGTGGAAGACGGTCGGCAGGAGGTAGTCGCCGTTGGCAGCGGCTTCAGCCGGCATCGCGACGAACAAGGTGTTGGTGAAGGCCGTCTCGGCCACGATGGTGAGGTAGATGCTCGCAGCGGTGATGGCGTCACCGGTGATGAACCCCTCCGCGAACTGGCGTCCGATCGTCCCGCAGTAGTCGTTCTGGAAGTTCTTGAGGCTGCTGTTGAAGCCGGCGGGATCGATGTAGTTGTTCATGTACAGGCGCTTGAGGTTCTGCTGGATCGTCGAGTGGCGGACCTCGTCGATCATCTGGATGGCCTGCCCGTTGTGCAGCTCGGGGTTGGGCACGTTGCGGAAGAGCAACGGCATCGCTCGTGCTGCCGAGATCTCGGGCAGCGGGATGATGCTCAGGAACAGCTTCTGCCACTCGAGCCACCGCTCCTGCACCTGACGGAACATGTTGCCGCGGATCGCGCCGTCGGCGGCGCCGTAGACCCGGTGGTCCTTCTCCTCCTGCATCGGGAAGTAGGACCGCAGCACCTGCTTGAGCGGGTCCTTCTTCTTGGCCTTCTGGAACGTGTAGTCAGTCCCGTACTGGGAAACCGGCTCATGGTACAGCGGCTCCCAGGCGAGCTCCTGAATCTTTTCGTGCGCCTTAGCCACGCTTTGGCGACTCATCGACACTCCTCAGTTAAGTGACAGGGACAACGACCCCAGACGTTGTGGCCGTTGAGGCTCATACAACCCATTGCCCGTAGTGACGGGGGTCTCACGTTGAGACGAGCCCGAGGTCCGGTCCGGATCCGGGCGTCACTTCTCCTTGAAGACCGCGACGCGCAGCTGCTCGAGGTGCGCATGCACCTCGCGCATCACCTCGCGGTTGCCCTCCGCCGCCGGCTGGATCCCCAGCGCCTCCAGCAGGGCCCGTGCCGGTGGACCCGGATCCCCGCTCTCCCCGAGGACGGGGTGCAGGCCCTGTTCGGCGAGATGGGCGAAGACCAGGTTGACCACGGTCCAGGGGTTGTAGGTCTCGGCGTCTGTTCGGTCCACGTGTTCCATTGGCTCAGCTCCACGTCCGCGCTTGACTCTCGGTCCGGGCCTGTGGTGGCAGGCGCCGCCGGCCCCGGCAGGAGCCGTGGGAAATGGTTTATCCCGCAGACCCCCCACGGACTGTCTCAGTCTGAGACACTTACACCGAGATGCAGATGCCTACGCTCCATGGCAGGCAGGGTGGCATCACCGGAGGACCCGGCTCGACGAGCGGCCAACGACGGTCGCGGAAACAGGTGACCATGGCGGCACCCACGGTGCGCGGACGACCGCGTCGCTCACCCCAGGACCTCATCGCCAGCGACCGGATCCATTTCCTCTGCGCCGAGCCGCTCGACCCCCGCTACGTCCGGAGCCCCATCTTCTCGTCGTGGCAACGGTCCAAGGACTTCAACATCGCGGCCGACCGGATCCGCCAGGAACACACCACCGACATCGATGGCGACACGCCCATCACCCGCAGCGCGAACCCGGTCCTGCGCAACCTGCGCATGCAGCTGGACGACCAGCCGATGAGCATCATCCTCACCGACGCCACCGGGCTGGTGCTCTCAAGGCAGAGCGGCAACGACCAGCTCGACCGCTACCTGGACAGTATCCAGCTCGCGCCCGGCTTTCGGTATGCCGAGGAGAACGTGGGCACGAACGGCATCGGCATGGCGCTCGAGGTGGGCGGCCCGGCATACGTGTTCGGCCATGAGCACTACGCCGAGAACCTCGAGGAGCTGTCCTGCGTCGGGGTCCCGATCCGTCACCCGATCTCGGGGCGTACCGTCGCGGTGCTCGATCTCACCTGCTGGACCAAGGACGCGGGTCCGTTGCTGCTCACGCTCGCGAAGAACACCGCCGAGCAGATCCGCCAGGCCCTGCTGGCCGGTGCCGGGGCACAGCAGCTGGAGCTGCTTCAGGAGTACCTGCGCACCTGCCGACGCCTGCCCGGAATCGTGTTCGCCGTGACGGGTGACACCGTCATCCTCAATGAGCAGGCCCGCACCATGCTCGACCCGTTGGACCAGGCCTCCCTCCTCGCGCACGCCGGTGAGTCCCTGACGGGCAGTCAGCGCCAGTCGCTCCGGGTCGAGCTCCCCTCGGGCGCGTTCGCGACGATGTATGGGCGTCCGGTCGGCGAGCAGACCCTCGGCAGGGGAGCCGTCATCCACGTGAAGATGGGCCCTCCTGCGGTGCCGGAGCGCCCGGCCCAGCACACGACGGTCCGGATGCAGCTCCCGGGGTTGGTTGGCTCGGACCCCGTGTGGCTGCGCGCCTGCCGCGAGGTCGAGACGGCGTCGCGGACCGGCGAGTGGCTGGCGCTGTCCGGAGAGGCAGGCGTCGGCAAGCTCGCCCTGCTGCAGGCGGTCCAGCTCCGACACCAACCGGTCCGTCGCGTCACGGTGCTCGACGGGGCCGGCGCGCACACCGACCCGGACTGGTCCAGCGCCATTGACGCCGCACTCGACGGGCCGCACCACGGCCTCGTGGTCCGACACGTCGACGCGCTGGAGGGGCCGAGACTCCGCGAGCTGACCTCAGCCCTGGGCAAGGTCAACCGCACCGCCGGGGAGAACCACGTCTGGGTGGCCGTCACCCTCGGCCGGATGCAGGGGCACCGCGCCAACCGCGACCTGACCGCCCTGATGGCCTTGTTCCCGAAGACGGTCGTGGTGCCTCCGCTGCGCCTGCACCTGGGCGACATGCCGGCCCTCGTGTCGTTCTTTCTCGGCCGGCTGGGCCCCAACGAACAGCTCACCTGCTCTCCCGAGGCGATGGCGACGTTGGCGCGGGGGGCGTGGCCCGGCAACGCCCAGGAGGTCCTCGACGTCCTGCGCGACGTCATCCGGCACCGCAGGACCGGCACCATCCAGCTCGACGACCTGCCGCCCGGGGTGCGCACGGTGAGCCGCCGCCGCCTCAGCCTCATCGAGGCGATGGAACGGGACGCAGTCGTCCAGTCCCTCATCGACTCGAACGGCGACAAGACCAAGGCGGCCATCTCACTGGGGATGTCCCGGGCCACGATCTACCGCAAGATCCATGACTTCGGGATCGTGGTCTCCCCCCGCTAGCCCGCCGCGGGCCGATTCAGCCCCAGTGGTCCCCCGCTCTCATCGGATGAGATCAGGTTTGGTGACCCCGTCGCTCGGGCAGGGAGTGGTCACGGCGGCGCACGTTTCCTGAGGCATTCGCGGCCGAGCCCCGGGGGCTTCGACAATGAGTGGCTCCCGGGGCGTCCACACCCTTTCCGCCTTCGACGTCGCGAGAGCGGTCGGCCGCGTGACCCCGTCAGCAGCAGGCGTCCCCGCGCCAGGCTTCGACGCCCTCGTAGACGGCCCACCCGGCCAGGAGGAGCCCGACTGCCGGATCCAGCCAGGACCAGCCGAGGGTGGCGGTCGCGGTCAGCCCGACCAGGACCGCTGCAGCCTGGGCCGCGCACATGAGGTTCTGCAGGCCCTCCCCGGACGTGGCTTCGGAGCCCAGCCGCGCACCGAGCCGCTGCTTGGCCCGACCGAGGAGCGGCATGACGACCAGGCTGGCTGCGGTGACAACCAGACCGAGCGTGCTGCTGGTGACGTCCTGGCCACCGACCAGGTCGCGCAGCGACTCGACCACGAGGTAGGGGGCGAGCAGGAAGAAGGAGAGGGCGACGGCTCGTTGCGCGTGTCGCTCGGCACCCTCCGACAAGGTCCTGCTGCCGGTGAACCGCCAGATGACGATGATCGAGGCCAGGCCTTCGATGACCGAGCCCAGGGCCCAGCCGACCAGGGAGATCGAGCCCGCTGAAACCCCGGCGGCCAGCCCGAGCGCGCCCTCACCGGTCATCCAGGCCAAGGAGAACCACGACAGTGCCCTCGCACGACGGGCCGCGCGCAGCCACCCGGCATCCGCACCCGCTGCGTCCGCGCCTGCTGCATCCGCACCCGCGGCGGCCGGTCCGGCGCACCAGTCGTCATCGTGCTGCGCGGCGTCCGTGAGGGCGTCTTCGCCCGGTGGGCGGGCCACCGGCAGGCGGACAGCGGGACGGGACTCAGGGGTGGTCATGGTGTTCGTGGTCCCCGTGGCTGGCCGGCTCGAACTGGAAGGTGGAGTGTTCGACGTCGAAGTGGCCCACCAGGCAGTCCTGCATCTGGTCCAGCAGCTGCGGGGTGTGGCCGTCGTGGAAGCAGTCGTCGTCGACCACCACGTGCGCCGACAGCGCGGGCAGGTCGGAGGTGACGGTCCACACGTGCAGGTCGTGCACGTCGAGGACGTGGTCGTTCTCGCGCAGGTGGTCCCGGATCTGGTCGAGGTCCACCCCCGCCGGTGCGGCCTCGAGCAGGATCCGCCCGGAGTCGCGCAGCAGTCCCCAGGCGGCATGGAACATCAGCACCACGACGACCAGGGAGGCGATCGCGTCCGCGCGGGTGAACCCGGTCGCCACGATCACCACCCCGGCGACGAAGGTGGCGACGAAGGCGTAGAGGTCGGTCAGGATGTGCTGGAACGCGCCTTCGACGTTGAGGCTGGACCGGTTGGCCCTGGCCAGGACCCAAGCCGCGGCCAGGTTCACGACAACCCCGAGCAGGGCCACCACCAGGACCGGCGTGCCCTGCACCGGCGGCGGGTCGAGGAGGCGCCGGATCGCCTCGAAGGCGACCAGGGCCCCGACCACCAGCAGGGTGATGCCGTTGCCCGCGGCGGAGAGGATCTCGGCGCGCTTCCACCCGAAGGTCCACGACCCGGTGGCCGGGCGTGCGGCGAGGCGGATCGCCCACAGCGACGCACCGATCGCGCCGGCGTCGGTGAGCATGTGACCGGCATCGGACAGGAGAGCCAACGAGCCCGAGGTCAGCGCGACGACGACCTCGACGACCATGAACCCGACGATCAGGGCCAGGGCGATGCTCAGGTAGCGGGTGTCGGCGCCAGCGGCAACCCCATGAGTATGCCGTGGCCGGGCGACGGTCTCCGAGCCGGTCGCCCCGACGCGGCGATGGTCGTCGCTCATGGCGATTCCTCATGCTCGGGGTGGATCGCGGTGGTGTGACCGGTGTGGGTCAGCCCCAGGTCGAGCAGCATCCGCACGTGCCCGTCAGCCAGCCGGTAGAACGCCATCCGGCCGCGCCGGTTCACCGACACCACCCGGTGCGCGCGCAGCAGCCGCAACGCGTGGGACACGGCGCTCTCGCTCATCCCCGTGACCGAGGCCAGGTCGCAGACGCAGAGCTCCCCGGCCTCCAGCAACGCCACCAGCAACCGCAACCGTCCCGGCTCGCCCAGCAGGCAGAACACGTCCGCGAGGTCGCTGACGGCTCCCTCTCCGGGCATCGCCTCGGCCACCTGGGCGACCTTGACCGGGTCGACCAGCTTCAGCCCACACGCGTCGATCGACATGACCGCCTTCGCCTTAACCATCTGGAACCCCTATGTCTGAACAGGTGTGCAGATGTCAGGATAGCGCGGCCGACGACCCGGTGGACCCGCTGGGGGTGTCGTCACCTCCCGGCCACGGACAAAGGGCCCCTCAACAGCGTCTCCGCTGGTCAGGGGCCCTTTGACACCGGTGGTGGCAGGTGAAGGATTCGAACCTTCGAAGCTTTCGCGATGGATTTACAGTCCACTCCCATTGGCCGCTCGGGCAACCTGCCGTGGTGCGCATGGAAGGATAGCAAGCAACCGTCGGGCCGCTGAAATCACCCCGAATCTGGCCGGGCCGGCGCCAGCGCAGCACCCCCAGAGACCAGACCGACCCTAAGGAACGCCATGGCTGACTCGTCGTTCGACATCGTGAGCAAGATCGACAAGCAGGAGGTCGCCAACGCCCTCAACACCGCCTCCAAGGAGGTGTCGACCCGTTACGACTTCAAGAACGTCGGCGCCTCGATCGAGTTCTCCGGCGAGGAGAAGGTCCTCATCAAGGCCAACTCCGAGGAGCGCGCCCTCGCCGTCCTCGATGTCTTCCAGACCTGGCTGATCAAGCGGAAGGTCTCGCTCAAGCACCTCGACTACGGCAACGACGACAAGACGCCGACGCCGCGCATCTCCGGCAAGGAGTACCGCCTCGAGATCGGGCTCAAGGAGGGCATCTCCCAGGAGGTCGCCAAGAAGATCGGCAAGATCATCCGCGACGAGGGCCCGAAGTCGGTCAAGTCGCAGATCCAGGGCGACGAGCTGCGGGTGACGAGCAAGTCGCGCGACGACCTCCAGGCGGTGCAACAGCTGCTCAACGGCAAGGACCTCGACACCGCCCTGCAGTACACCAACCGCCGCTGACCCCTCGCCCGTCAGCGCCGGTCAACGCCGGTCAGCGCCGGTCAGCGCCGTCAGCGCGCGGCACCGCCCGTCAGCGGGCCCAGCGCTCCCGGGAGGCGAGCGCCTCGCCCAGGGCCCACGCCCCGTCGAGCAGGTTGCGGGACACCGCAGGTGTGAGGTCGGTGCGGGTCAACGCCGCGGCACCCAGCTCGGCGGTGGCGGTCTCGACCACCCGCGGAAAGCCGAGCTTGACGACCCGGGCGAGCGCGTCCTCGCCGAGCCACCCGATGAGGTCGGGGACCTCGTCGAAGAACCGGGCGACGTAGGGGCGGACGAGCTCGAGGTCGGGGGTGACCCAGAACCCGGCCGCGAGTGCGTTGAGCTCGTGGTTGGACCGGCCGGTGCGCCGGGTCAGCTGCCCCCAGGCCCAAGACTTGGCCTCGGGTGTCGGGACGGTGGCCCGGACCCGCAGCGCGGTCGCCTGCCCCGAGATGGTGCGGTCCTGCGCCTCGACGGCCTCGATTCCCGCCTCGTCGAGCAGCCCGCGCCGGGCCAGGTTGGCGACGACGTCCCAACGGAAGTCGGTGTCGCCGGACAGGCCGGCCGGCAGGCCCTCCCCCGCGACCCACCGACGGAGCAGGTGCTCGTCGTCCGTGACGGCCGCGATGGTCCGAGCCGCGACGAGCGCCCGGGTGGACCCGGCCTCGGCCACGTCGAGCAGCCGCGTTGCCGCGCCGGACAGCCGCAGCCATGCCTCGTCGTGCTCTGCCTCGGGAAGGAAGTCGGGGATGAGCCGGCGGGTGACCTCGTCGGCGACCCGCTCGACGATCGCCGAGCTGGTCTCCTGCGTCCAGCCGGCGTCGACGAGGTCCAGCACTGTGCGCGGATCGAGGCTCCCTCGGGCGACACCGTCGATGAGGGCGCCCCACACGACGGTGCGGGCCACCGCATCCGGGATGGCGGCTAGCTGGTCGGGCAGGGCGTCGAGGACCGCCTGCGAGAGGTCCACGCCGGCCCAGGTCAGGTCGCCGGCATTGGGCACGAGGACCGCCGGGAGGGGACGGCCGACGAGCTCGGGCAGTGGCGTCTCGTCCCCGGTGACGAGGACCGTCGTGCGCACGGCCTCGACCCCGTCGGTGAAACCCGCGACGTCGAGGGCGTGCGGACGGTCGGCCCGGTCGCCCGCTGGGACGACCCGACGCAGCGTCGCCGCGGTGACCTGCCCCGCGACGACGGTCGTCTCGACGGACAGCCGGTCCCGGCCTGCAGTGAGGAGCCACGCCCGGCTCCACGCACCGAGGTCCTTTGCGCTCACCGACTCGAGCGCCGCGAGGAGGTCGGCCAGGCTGCCGTTGCCGAAGGCGTGCTCCTTCAGGTATGCCGCCGTCCCCTCGATGAACGCGTCGTCACCCACGTAGGCGATGAGCTGGCGCAGCACCGAGGCGCCCTTGGCGTAGGAGATCCCGTCGAAGTCCTGCAGCGCCGCGTCCGCGTCGAGGGCCGGCGCCCCCGCCACGGGATGGGTGCTGGGAGCCCGCTCCGCGGCATACCCCCATGTCTTGCGGGAGATGCCGAACGAGACCCAGGCATCGGTGAACTCCGTTGCCGCGACGAGCGTTCGGCTCCCCAAGTACTCCGCGAACGACTCGTTGAGCCACAGGTCGTCCCACCACCGCATCGTCACGAGATCCCCGAACCACATGTGCGCCAGCTCGTGGGCGACGGTCCGGGCCCGGGTCAGCAGGGAGTCGTCGCTGGCCGCCCCCCGGAAGAGCTGGGAGTCGCGCAGGATGATGCAGCCGGGGTTCTCCATCGCGCCGGCGTTGAACTCGGGGACGTAGACCTGGTGGTACTCGCCGAACGCATAGCGGATGCCGAAGAGCGAGTGGTAGTGGTCGAAGGACGCGGCGGTCACCTCGATCAGGTCGGCGGCCCACCGCTGCAACGGTTCGCGCATCGACGCGCGGGCGTGCAGGCCAAGGGGTATGCCGTCGTGCACGGCCCGCACGGACACCCAGGGACCCGCGCAGACGGTGACGAAGTACGTCGCGAGCGGCGGCGTCGTCGCCAGCCGCCACCTGCCGTCGCCGAGGTCGGTCGCCGCCCCGTTGCCGAGCACCGCTGCGCCGTCGGGCGCCGAGACGCGCACGGAGTAGGGCGCCTTGAGGTCCGGCTGGTCGAAGCAGGCGAAGATGCGGGGAGCGGCGTCGAGGAAGGCGTGACCGTAGACGTAGGCCTCCCCGTCCGCGGGGTCGACGGACCGGTGGAGCCCCTGCCCGTCGCGGCTGTAGGCCATCGTCGCGGCGCACACGAGCTCGTTGTCGGCAGCGAGGTCCTCGAGGATCAGGCGCCCGTCGACGACGCACGAGGGGTCGAGCTGTCGCCCGTTGAAGGTGATCCCGTGGACCTCGCTCGCCCGCACGTCGAGGAACGTCTCTCCGCCAGGCCGGTGACCCGTGAAGCGGATCGTGCTGACACTCCCGAAGACCGTGGGACCGGTGCGCAGGTCGAGGGCCACGTCGTAGGACGTCACGGTGATCGCGCGACCGCGGTCCAGGGCTTCCCGGCGAGTCAGGCTCGGCATCGACCAACCCTCGCACAACGCCGTTCGGCCACCTGCATGTTGTTCCGCAGGAGGCCGAACGGTGGGGACGACACTGGTGTCAGGACGAGACCTGGCTCAGGCCGGCGCCCGCAGCCGGGGTTTCACCGCGAGGACGGCACAGTTGGCATCGAGGAGGATCTGCTGGGCGGTGCTACCCGTGAGGAGCTTGCCGACCGGAGAGCGCCGCCGGATGCCGATGACGATGAGGTCTGCACCGGTCTCGGCGGCCGCCTCGAGGATGGCGTCGGCAGCCGAGCCGCCGTCGGTCGGGCGCCGGATCTCGTGCTCCACCCCGGCCGCCGTCAGCTGGGCGTCGAGGGCATCGACGTCCTGCTCCGTGGCGTAGGTGGGATGCGAGAAGTCGCCGTAGTGACCCGTGTTGACGACGATGAGCGGGGAAGCGGCCCGCTGGGCCTCGGCGATCGCCGAGTCGACGGCGGCTGAGCCCTCCTCGGTCGGGATGTAGCCGACGACGATGGTCATGGCGCCGGCTCCGCCCGGGGGTCAGCGGCCCGTGCGTCGTTGCCGTCGACGGTCATCGCCCCCGTCATGATGGCGACGCCGTCGTTCATCGTGTGCGACTCCGGCGTGACCACCGCGGCCCGACGGGCGAGCCGTTGGATGTGGATGCGGTCAGCGACCTCCCACACGTGGGGCATGTTGTGGCTGATGAGGATGACCGGCAGGCCCGCGTCGCGCAGCCGCCTGATCATGTCCAGCACCGCGTTGCCCTCCTTGACCCCGAGCGCGGCAGTCGGCTCGTCGAGGATGACGACCTTGCTGCCGAAGGCCGCCGCCCGCGCCACGGCGACGGCCTGTCGCTGACCACCCGAGAGGGTCTCGACGGCCTGACCCATGTTCTGGATCGTCTGGATGCCGAGACCCTGGACCGACGCGCTGGCCCGCTCCCTCATGCCCTTCTTGTC
>NZ_JBKJPP010000193.1:0-2850 GCF_046595215.1 Lapillicoccus sp.
GCAGGCGTGGCACGGCATACCGATGGCGCAGGTGCGGCCGGCTGCCCGGGCGCTCGTCGATCAGTGGGCGCCCTACCTGCGTGGTGACCAGCGCGACGACCCCGAGCGCGCCGTCGAGGCAGCGCTGCGGCTGATCACCGACATGGGGCTGGCCCGTCGTGACCCATCCGGCTCCGACGGGGACGACGACGTCATCTGGGTGCACGCCGCCGCGGCGCGGTATGCCCCGAAGCCTCAGCTGAGCGAGGCGTCGACCACCGGGGAACGGTCGTTGTTCGACGCAGGGGAGGACGAGGAATGAGCATCGCGAGCGAGGAACGGTTCCGACTCAGCCGGGGCGGGGTGCTCAACGTCTGGCAGTACGACGAGCAGGTGTTCGACTTCGCGGAGGGGCGGCTGCTGCTGCGCGGTGCCAACGGGGCCGGCAAATCCAAGACGCTCGAGCTGCTCATGCCCTTCGTCATCGACGGCGACAAGGCGAGGATGACCGCCTCCGGCAAGCACACGACGAGCCTGCTGTGGCTGATGCTCGACGGTCATGACGGCGGCGGCCGCACCGGTTATGTCTGGATCGAGTTCGCCCGACGGACCTCGGACGGTCAGGAGGTGACGATGACCTGCGGGGTCGGGCTGCGTGCGAGCGAGTCCGCGCGACAGGCGACGTCGTGGTTCTTCACCTCGCCGCGCCGGGTGGGCGTCGACCTCCTGCTCGCGGACGAGACCGGACCGCTGAGCCAGGCTCAGCTCAAGTCCGAGGTCGAGAGTGACGGCGAGGGGCGCTTCTTCGACTCGCCGCGACGCTACAAGGAGCATGTCGGCCGGGCGCTCTTCGGACTGCCCGTGGAGCAGTATGACGAGCTGCTCCGTCTGATCTACTGGCTCCGACAGCCGCAGGTCGGTGAGGACATCGATCCGAAGCGTCTCGCCGAGCAGTTGGTCAACGCCCTGCCCCAGGTCGACGACAGCGCCGTCCGGGCGGCGGGCGACACCTTCGACGAGCTCGAGGCGTTCGGTGAGGAGATCGAGCGCCGCGACCGCGCGGCGAGAGCGATCAGGGAGGTCGTTGCGACGTATGCCGTTTACGCCCGGTCCGTCGTTGCCGGGCGTGCCGCTGCCGTCGTCGAGGCCGCCACCTGGCTGCGCCGCAGCGAGTCCACCCTGCGCCGCAGCGAGCGCGAGCTGTCGGCGGCACGCGTCGAACTGGGCGACGTCGACACGGGGCGCGCCGAGCAGGTCGGCCTCGCCGACGAGACGCAGCGCCGGATCACCGCGCTCGAGCAGGGACCGGAGGCCCGCACCCGGGGGCGGCTGAGGGCGCTCGCGGAGACGGTCCGAGCCCGCGGGGAGCAGTCGAGGACCGCTCGGCGGATCGCTGGTGAGGCGCAGGACCGCGCTGACCGGAGCGGCGGAAACGCCACCGACCTCGGCACTGCCATCGGCCGCGGCGTCGGCCGGCTGCACGACGATGCTCGACGGGTCGGGAGCGAGCTGAGTGCCCTGGGTGTGCTCTCCGGCCTGGGAGCCCTCGTCCTCCAGTCCGCGTCTGCGCTGGACTGGCAGCTCGAGGACGCGACCACCGATCTCGCTGCAGCACTCGACACCGTGGCGGGATGGACCCGTGACGTGCGGGTGCCGGCCGGCGAGCGGCGAGCGGCCATCCTCGTTGTCAACCAGGCGCGAGCCGCCTCCGAGGTCGCGAAGGAACGCGCCGACCGGGTGGAGGGCGAGGTCGCCGCCGCCGAGGGCCGCGTCGACCAGGCGCGCGAGCGGGCAGCGCAGGCCGCGCAGGCGAGCCGCGACCTCGAGGCCGACCTTCTGGAGCGGCTCGACACGTGGCAGCGCGACGATGATGCGGTGGCCTTCGAGCGGCCCGACCTCACCGTCGAGGGCCTCGGCGCCCTGGAGTCCCTGGCCCGGGGCGCGACAGCGGGACCCGTCGAGAGCCTCACCGACGAGCTCGCGAGGTCGGGCGCTGCGGTCCGGTCCGCGGAGTCGAGGATCGCCGAACTGCGCGCCGAGCGGGGAGATGTCGCGGCCCGACGTGATCCCGAGCCGGCGCCGCCTGCGTGGGGGCGCACGCCTCGCGAGGGTCGAGCGGGCGCGCCGTTCTGGCGGCTCGTCGACTTCCGGGACGACCTCGGTCCCGACGCGAGGGCGGCCCTCGAGGCGGGGCTCGAGAGCTCGGGCATCCTCGACGCGTGGGTCCGGCCGGACGGCCAGATCGTGGGTCGTGGCGACCTCGACGTCTGGCTCAATCCCGCTGGGGGAGCGCAGTTGGCCGGCGGGGGGTCCGCGGAGGGTGCGGACACCCTGGCCGCGGTGCTGCAGGTCGATGGCTCCGGCGTGAACGGCGACAAGGCTGCAACAGACCGGGTGTCTTCGACGGTGGTCGCGGCCGTGCTGTCCTCGATCGCCGTCCGCGACACGATCGCTCTCGACACGGCCGCGCTCGACACGGCCGCGCTCGACACGGCAGCGCTCAACACGGCCGGTGCCGCAGCGGACGGGTTGATCGCCGCCCCCGCGGCGGACGGGTCGATCGCCGCCGGTGGACCGGCAGCCGTCGTCGGGCTCGACGGGTCCTGGCGCCTTGGCCCCGTCAGCGGGCGGGCGTCGAAGCACGTCGCGCAGTACATTGGGGCATCGGCTCGAGCCGCAGAACGACGCCGCAGGCTCGACGACCTCGACTCCCAGCTCGCCGACGTCGAGGAGGCGCTGGTGCTCGCGACGGCGGAACGCGCCCGGGTGCGCGACCAGCTGGCTCGGATCCAGGGCTGGCTGGAGGGCCGGCCACGCCACGACCAGGTGCTGCGGGCCTGGGCGACCGAGGAGGAGCGGGAGCAGGCCGTG